>CAZLNI010000080.1:0-5731 GCA_964560995.1 uncultured Muribaculaceae bacterium | reverse complement strand
CTATATCTTCTAATTTTAACCAAGATGATATTCTTTTAGGCATTTCTTGTTTTTTTAATATATACTTATAGTATAGATTTATAACGTACGAAATAAAATCGCAAACTTGTATAAAATAAGATTCTTTTGAATCCTTTTCAAGTATATCTTCAATCATATTTTTAATTGGACTATTATAATAGGTACTATCAAAGTGCGAGATTATGGGATTAAAATTCCGAATTGCCCGAGCCGTTTTTTTCATAATCGATATTCTACCTTTGTCCGAGATAATTATATACTTCCAACTACTATCGTTTTCTATTCTTTGTATTGTATAAGTTAAGGAGTTTTTCAAGACTGGATAATCTTGAGTACTTATATTTTTTTTATCTATTATAGTATTTACAACTTTTGCATTTAAAGATGCAATGACAGTTGCATAGACCATTATTATTGAATATCTATCGGAGTCTGATAAATTATATTGTCTATAGGGATCTTTATCTTTAAAAAAATGTGCAGTATGAAATTCTTCTTTAAGTGGTATACCAAATCGGTCTTTTAAGGATTTGCGAAAGATTTTTAATTTATTATAATTTTCTATCCAATCAGAATCTTGCATATAGAGTGATGAAAGTATGAAAGTTTCACTAGAATAGTTAACAGTCCCATCATCTCCCGATTCATCAAAGTACGCTATTACACTCATTTTTTCACTTCCATTCCATATTTACTTATGCAGAGGTTACGAGGCAACTTAATTGTACCAAATTTCCTAGTAATTTCCTAGTAAATTTCCATGTAAAAATAAAAACTGGGAGAAAGTTTTTAAATGTGTATTTATTAGGACGAATGAAAGTCACAAAGGTTTGTTCACTTGTTGTATGACATTGGCCATTGTAAACGTCTTTCCTGTACCTGTTGCACCTAGTAGCACTTGTCTCTTTTTCCCCTATTTTATGCCGTCTACAAGTTGTTTTATAGCCTGTGGCTGATCACCGGATGGCTCGTATTTTGAGACTAACTTGAACATATTTTTTCCTCCTCTTTTATTACTAGTTTGTGACTTTTTTCATTTTTTAAAAGGAACACTATTAACCTAAAATTCGTGCACAAAAATGAGGCTGAGAGTGGGATTTTTTTCAATGCACGAATGAAAGTCACAAATTTGTTTTTAAAAACTAAATAATACTCTATAACACTAGATTTTTTAAACAGTTTTAAATAATGTAAAATTTCATTCTTATTCTAACATTTTTACAATTTAAAAACAATATATGTCTTTATTTAAAAAGTGCATGTAGGTTATGCACTTAGATTAGGTATAATTTATTTCAATGTAATATTATATATTTTTATTACTAATTGTGGTGGTTTAACAATAATTTTTAAAGAAAACGGAAACGAAGTTTTCTAATTTTATCGTCTTTCAAAATATTGTAATGGTCTCAAGGCTATTATGCTTCCATCGTTTTCTTTTTTATATTGTCTTAGAGGTAAAATTATTTTGTGGGATTCACCATAATGAACTGCGAATGGTTTCTCTTTAATCTTTATAGCACACCATTTATTATAAAAATCCAACAATTTTAATCGATCATAATCTGTATATAAATCTTGATAAGGCAAGTGATATAGTATTGCTTCGCTTTCTAAAGTCATTGGAAACATATCACTTTTACAAGGCTTGAACGTATATATTTCACCCATGTTTCCTTCATTCTCAAGATGAGTACTATAAGTTTTATCTAAGTCTTCCCCAGTCAATGCATCTCTTTTAGTGCTACTGTTATATAAAAATATTTCAGAATAGCTTATACGTGAAACATTTGAGTAACCACTACCATCATAAAAGCCGTATTTTTCGCTATAATATTTTCTTATGAATGATCCTAAGATTATTTCGTGGGCCCCAAAAAATTTTAAATTATTTAAAGTCTCTTTTAGCTCTAACAATTGATTAGCATCTAGCTGTGCTAAAATTGTCTTAATATCTAAGTTTGTATGTTCTTTTTTTTCCATAAAATCTCCACATTTTTATGATTTTATTTTAGCATAATTTCAAGGTCTAAGTAAAGTTTTTTAGTTAGGTATGCAGTAATCGCATAGAATAAAAAGCACAATAGTCTGTCTCTTTGATTTAATCTAATTTGATTCATTTGTAAAAATCGAATGCATGGTTTTATCTATTTGTTCTTTAATAATTATTTGGTGTGGCTCTTTTGGTAACGAAGATCAATATACGAAAAAACTCTCGATTTAGTACGCTCTTTTTGGGTATATCGTAAAGGATATATTCTTACTCATAACTCCAACCGAGTCTTTAGAACGGTTTATGGCGTGATTGGTATGTTTTGAGTTCATTTAGAGCAGTCTGAATTTTGTCGCGATCTTCTTTTCATATATCTACAAGATCTTTGAGCGAATAATCCCAATCTTTTGGAGGGCTTAACAAAAGATAGTAGTTCTTTTGCTTTTAACGATAGATTTAGGTCATGAAGGCGGTAATTGCTTATAGTGGTATAATTATTGTTTTTATTGATTCTAAATACACTCATATTATTTCTAAATAAAAAAAAGAAGCAAAATTTTCTTCAATTTTGAGGTTAATTTCATCGGGGCGAATTGGGGATGAATGAAAGTCACAAATTTATTTTTTTATGAAGGCAAATAAATTCGTTGACTGCAGTAAATCAATATGAGTACTTCGTTATCCTTGAGAAATTCTATACTTTTTATTATAATATGTACTCAAAGAAGTGGTACGATGGCAAAATTTGAACCGAAATACTTTATAGGTGATTATAGTTTAAAAGAATATTGTTTGTTGCATGATTATAATTATTCCTCTGCTAGGAATATGATTTCGTCGACTCGCAAAAAGCATCCCGAATGGTCGGATGACGAGATGTTAAAAGATGTCGTAAGTAGATTAAGAATAGCGCATACTAAATACTATTTTGCAGGGACAACTCTCAATAAATATTGTAGGGAGCACAAAATTGTATCTAGTACGGTAAGGAGAATATATCAAAGACTCATCAATAGTTTGGGAGGAGAATTTTCAGAAGAATCTATAATGAAGAAAGCTGTAGAGTTAGCTCAGAGAGGACGCGAAAAGTATTTGATAGATAACGTAAAATTATCCTTATATTGTGAAGAAAATGGTATAAACAAAGGTAGCATAATAAGTTCGATTTCGCAGTATCGTCGAATTCACTCGGAAAGCGAACTGAGCGATGAGGAAATAGTGAAAGAAGTTTTAGAGCACCATCGAACTGGGTATTCAACTTACTATGTGGGCGAAGAGACATTTTCTAGCTATGTCTTGAGACACGGATATAATCCGTCGAGTGTTTTTCGTAAACTGTGGATAATTCATCCTGAAATTAAATCTTCTGAGCGAAAGATATATATCGATGAAAAATATGTTCAAGAAGTTATACAGTCTATGCTACCGGATAATGGAACTCTGTATTTTTATGGGGATACTAAGTTGAGACAATATTGTTTAAAAAACGACCTTAATTATGTGAGTATTTTGGGTACGGTAGCTAAAAATCCTCATACACCGTTAGATGATATTGTAAAAAAAGCACACGCAAATAAAGCAAGGCGTGTTCATCAAAGAGATAGAATACTTTTGAAAGAAAAGGAAACTGATGAAACCTATGTTATAAACTATATAGTTAAATATGGAATCGATCAAGAGCAATATGTGATGATGCGTGAACATTTTAGTCCATTTGCTGCAGTAAGTGCTATAGAGTATTTCGGATTTGTAGATGAATCTCGAATTCAGGAAATATTAGAGGCTCTTTCGCGCGAAAATAAGTCACTCGATGACGCAATACTGCTCGTCAATCTCGGATATTATGAAAATGTTTATTATGCAGTAAAATGGGTTGAAGGTCTAATTGTAAACGTCATCAATGAAGTTGCAACTGATAAGAAAAAATATAGTGAGTATAGAGAATATTTGGAAGAGTATATCTATACGATTTTAGTAGACAGATGTTATATGTTTACTCCTGGTGGCTTTATAAATTATTTAAGAAAATCTTTAAAGCATAAGTTAATTAAGTATATAAATGAAGAGTGCGTATCGTTAAAAGAATTTGGACTTACTGGCACATATAGTATAGAACGTACTTTCGAAGAAAAAGAGAGAGCCTCTAAGGTTCGTGAGGCTCTTAGTTGTCTATCTGAATGGGAAGTATGTTTTGTGTATAGAAGGTTTGGTTTTCAAAGTGATAAAATGATTTTAGTTGAATTACAGCAGCATTATTATTCTGATTGTACTATTGATGAACTGAATAATATAGAGATTTCTATATTGGATAAACTCAGAAATTCTTCTATTTTGAAGGGAATAAAGTAAAAATCATAAAACGAGTATCATATATATTAAGGTTTAGATTCTTGACTTTTTGATTGAGACAAATTGAGGAAAAGTAAAAAGTCACAAATTAGTTTTTTATAGAGACAGTTTAGTAATAAATTTGTCGATCTCGGTAATCGATGTCGAATCATTTTCTAAATTATTATTTATTCGGGTTATAATTTCTAAGGCGCGCCCCACTTTTTTGAGACAGCTTTCATATCGTCATTAATTTCTAAAAATTGCCAGGAATTTTTGAACTGTAATTATTTATAAAACAGCCCTTATATAATATAATAATTAACGGTGAAAAAGAGATGGAATTAAAGGAAAAATTGGACATACTTGCAGATAGTGCTAAATACGATGCATCGTGTTCTTCGAGTGGAAGTACTAGGAAGAATAGTGGTAATATTGGCAACACTAGTTTTTCGGGAATCTGCCATTCTTTTTCGAGTGACGGTAGATGTATTTCACTACTTAAAATCCTTTTGACCAATGCCTGTATTTTTGATTGCAAATATTGTGTTAATCGGAGAAGCAATAACGTCAAAAGGGCTATTTTTACTCCCGAGGAGATATGCAAGATTACTATCAATTTCTATCGTCGCAATTATATTGAAGGATTGTTTTTAAGCTCTGGCATTGTCAAAAACCCAGACTATACGATGACTTTAATGATCGAAGCGATCAGCATGCTTAGAACCAAATATCATTTTGGGGGTTATATTCATGCCAAGGCAATTCCCGGGGCAAGCCAACACTTAATCCAAAAGTTGGGAGCTTTAGTCGACAGGATGAGTGCCAACATCGAACTTCCTACAGAAAATGGATTAAAATTGCTCGCTCCTAATAAAGACAGTAATAAAGTGACTAAAATAATGCAATATGTTAAAGATAATCGCAAGAAAGATTTTATTCCAGCAGGACAGAGTACACAGATGGTGATAGGCGCAACAGAAGAAACAGATTTAGATATAATGGAAAAAAGCAGTTCGCTATACGATAAATACAAATTGAAAAGAGTATTCTACTCGGCTTACGTTCCGGTCAATAAAGATAAGTTACTTCCCAATTTAAAATTGCCTCCACTAACCCGCGAGAACAGGTTATATCAAGCCGATTGGTTACTTCGATTTTACAATTTCAAAGTTGAAGATCTTTTAGATAAAGACAATCACAATTTTAATTTGCTAATCGATCCTAAAGCTGCGTGGGCTTTGAGACACTTAGATGAATTTCCTAAGGAGATCAACACTTGTTCATATCGTGACCTTCTTAAAATTCCTGGAATCGGTACTACTGGGGCCAAAAGGATCGTCAAAGCTAGAAAACTCTTTGCTATCAATTTTAAAGATTTAAAGAAAA
>CAZLNI010000079.1:0-5739 GCA_964560995.1 uncultured Muribaculaceae bacterium | reverse complement strand
GGCTTCTTCTCTATTCCTTTAGTTATCGATACTTCAGAACAAAGGAATTTATTCTATGAAGTTTTGCTATAGTACAATTATTAGGGAGGTTGCTATGGAAAAATGGTATAGTGATGAGTTAAAAAGTAAGATATTTGGAGTTTATGAAGAGATTCTACTCAAAAGTATGTATAACAGGGGATGTTCTAATCCTAGAAGTATTAACTCAGCGGATATCGACGTTTTGTGTGAAGCCCTTAAGGCATTAATTAAAATGAGAGAAGAATACAAAACAGATTATGTTTCTAGAATAGTGCTTGGAAAAGAGATTAGTTCTTTAGCTCAAGATTTGCTAATATTATCTGGAACAATTAATGACGAAGTCAATTATTCTAGAACTCATTTTAAATCTGAACAGAAGTTATTTGTCGATATGGAAAAATTTATATCGCTTGTTTACACTGCTCAAAGTTCACCCGAATTTGCTTTGAGAACAATTCATGTACACGGATTAGCTTCGATGGAAGAAAAACATGGGACGCGAGAAACAAAAATAATCAAGGGAGTCGTCTATTTAATCGGTGACGCTGAGATTTTAGCAGAACTTCCAGAGGAAGAAGCGATTGAAGAGGGAAAGATTAGGAAACTTACGACGAGGCTTGCCGAAAGTGGGAAATCTCTCATCATTGCTACAAACTACTATTTTTCACCGAATCTTTTGCCAGTGACGAAGACAACTGAACTAGAAGTCAAAACTCATGGAGTGGGTGCGATTCGTTGTTATTTACAAGAAGATGTTTTAAAAGAAACGGTCAATAGATTATTAGGTTATGCTTTAGAAAAAGGAAATCATATAGACGATATTCCAGATGATGAGATACTAAAAAACATAGTTCCTAATGCAGGTAAAAATATAAAGTTACAACCACTTGATGAAACGAAACACGGTGAGTAAAAAAAATAAACGACTTTTTAAAAGCCGTTTTAATATGCTAAAAATCACAGTTATTTGGTGTACGATAGTATGGTATAACGTCGCGAATGTTTTCGACACCCGTAAGATACATGACTAACCTTTCGAAGCCCATACCGAAGCCAGAGTGTGTGCAAGAACCGTATTTACGTAAATTTACATACCATGACATTTCTTGCTCATCCATACCGAGCTCGTGCATACGATTTACGAGTTTGTTGTAGTTTTCCTCCCTTTGACTTCCGCCCATCAATTCGCCTACACCAGGAACTTCGAGGTCGACAGCGCGGACGGTCTCTCCGTCATCGTTTTGCTTCATGTAGAAAGCTTTGATGTCTTTTGGCCAGTCGGTTATAAACACTGGGCCGTCGAAGTATTCAGTAATGTATTTCTCGTGTTCTTTGGCAATGTCCTCGCCAAATTCGGGTTTAAATTGCCAGTCGACTTTCGCGTCTTTTAATATTTGGATGACGTCGTGATGTGTGATGCGTGTAAACTTGCTATTTACAAGTTTAGTTAATTTGGCGATTAAGCCCTTCTCGACAAAAGCATCCAAGAATTCCATTTCATCTTTGCCTTTTTCTAGAACATAGTTTATGATGAACTTGAGCATCTCTTCTTCTGTATCCATGAGGCCATCCAAATCGCAGAAAGCCATTTCGGGTTCCATCATCCAGAATTCTGCTAGGTGCGATGTCGTATTGGAGTTCTCAGCACGGAACGTCGGGCCAAACGTATAGACTTTGCTATAAGCCATCGCGAATGTCTCAGCTTCCAGTTGTCCAGATACAGTTAGACCCGCCTTTTTTCCGAAGAAATCTTTAGAGTAATCGACACTCTTCTCTTTAGCGACTCTATCTAAATCGAGAGTAGTGACTTGGAACATCTCACCTGCTCCTTCACAGTCACTTGAAGTGATAATAGGTGCGTGGAAATAGACGAAACCATTATTTTGAAAATACTCGTGAATAGCCATGGCGGCAAGACTGCGTATTCTAAAAACGGCATTAAAGAGGTTTGTTCGTGGGCGAAGGTAAGCTTGTTCTCTTAAGAATTCGCGAGTGTGACGTTTTGGTTGGATTGGATAATCTTCTCCTCCATCGCCCTCTAAAACGACATCCTCTATTTCAACTTCAAAAGGCTGTTTATCACCAGACGATTCGACAACTTTACCGGTTACTATCAAAGCACTACCGATGCGTAAGTGGGAAATCATGTCGTAGTTTTTTGTATCTTTCGAATAGACTAGTTGAACTCCTTTGAAGCCCGTCCCATCGTTAAAATCTATAAATCCGACATTCGAACTTGTGCGGTGATTTTTAATCCACCCACATATCGTTACTGTCTTGCCAATATATTCTTTAAAACTTTCGTTCAGTTTTTTAATTTCTAAATGTTTCATATTATCAATCCTTTACCATATCTTGAGTTTGCGAACATAGGTATATATGATGTTATCATCGTGTCCATTTTTAGCCAGTTTTATGACATCTTTTACCTTATATTTTATTATGTCCGACTTTTTTTCTTTTTTTAATACATATTCTAATGCTTTTATTACGGTATCTTTTTCATCGTCGCTTCTCAAAAGGGCTTTAGTGGCATTATAGAGTTTTTCTGATACGCGGTGGTTTAACCTTTTATAGTACCACTCGCTTTTCTTTTTAAAGTAATAGTCTTGTCCATCTAACTTACCCATTACTTTTAGCGTGTCGTTATAACCCCTATTCATATTTTCTTCTATAGAATCCTTATCGAAAAAAATGATACTTCCTAAATTACCTTTAGGTTTTATTTCTATTATTTTTGCATTGGTTTTAAATTTAGGTTTTCTAAATCCTATACCTTTTATGTTAATAACGTATATAGTATCGCAGCCGACTTTTTCGAGCATATCTGAAGGCGACAGATTATAGAATCCCCCATCGATGTAATAACCGTCATCAATAAGTTTTTCTTTTTTGAAAACGGGCAGATATGAGCTCGCGACTATGTAATCGTGAAGTTGACCTTCTGGAATATCATCTATGTAGAGTTCCAATGGCTCCAAATTGGCAAGTTTAATAGTAGTTAAACCGTAGATGATGTCGCTTTTGCGCACTTTTTTTTCATCGACCGCATTGCGCACTAATGCGCGATAGTTGCTCATGTCTAAGCCTTTATTTTTGAACACTTTATATAATTCTGTAAATGATATCTTAATTTTATCTATCGAAAAACCAGACTTGAGTATCTCATGGGCTTTGAATTCATCGATGCCTAATAGTTCGGTCATAGTGGCATCGCGCCAAAGAGAGACCATTTTAGCTTCTTCATGAGCTGCGATTAACGCGCCGTTTAAAGAACCGATCGATGTGCCCGCGACTGCATTGACTTTGACACCACATTTTTTAAGTGCCATATATGCACCAGCTTGATAGGAGCCTTTAGCTCCCCCGCCTTCGAGCGCTAAACCTATCACGAGCATCACCTCCACTTAAAACAATTATATGATAAATTGCCTTAAAAATAAAGTTAAAGTTTAAATCGATGAATAACTTTATAGTGAGTTCGTCTTTTAGTTTAGCCCATTACACAGAAGAGCAATTCTCATATACTATGAGTAGTAAAGTGGGTAATTATATGAAAAATGTTTTGTCTATAGAAAATGTTTCTCGGGAATTCGAGACGAAAGATTCTTCGATTCTCGCTTTAGAAAATGTAAACTTAAATGTTAAAAAGGGAGAAATCCTTGCGATTATAGGCCCTTCTGGTTGTGGGAAGAGCACACTGTTAAACATCATTGCAGGGCTAGACAAGCCGACAAGCGGGCGAGTTCTTTTTGCAAGTGAAAAGCCTGTGGTCTCATATATGCTGCAAAGTGATGCCTTACTTCCATGGCGAAGCGTTTTAGATAATGCAACTTTGGGATTAGAAATTGCGAATAGAAAAGATGAGAAAAGTATAGAAATGGTACGCACGATGCTCATAGATTATGGATTAGAAGAATTCATCGATAAAAAGCCCCCTAGTCTATCTGGTGGGATGAAACAAAGGGTAGCTTTAGCGAGGTGCCTCGCAGTAGATCCAGAAATTATTTTATTAGATGAACCGTTTAGTGCATTAGATTATTTTACTAGATTGAATATAGCACAATATGTTCATGATATGATAAAAAAGTCTGGAAAGACGGCTATCATCATAACGCACGATATTCAAGAAGCTATCAGTATAGGCGATCGCGTCGTAGTGTTTTCTCAAAGACCTAGCCATGTTAAGAACATATATGAAGTTAATTTAGAAGGCGATTCGCTTATTGAGAAAAGGTCTACGCCAGAATTTAATCAGTTGTTTAAAGAGATTTGGGGTGATTTAGATGACGAATTGTAAGTTACGCGTCTCAATCGTACAAATAGTTATAGTTTTATCGTTTTTGGTGTTTTGGGAACTTGGTGCAAGAAAAGGTTTTGTAAACAGTTTTATTTTCTCTTCTCCATCGAAGATAATAAGTACTATTTTTGCTCTATTTGAAAGTGGCGAACTTTTAGTACATATTGGAGTGACTTTAGGCGAGATACTTTTGTCTTTTGCCTTAGGAATAGGTATAGCTTTTATATTGAGTATACTTATGTATATGATACCTTTTTTTGCTCGTGTTATAGATCCGTTTCTCACTATGCTTAATTCTCTTCCAAAAGTGGCTTTAGGTCCGATTATAATAATTTGGGTTGGTGCGAATGGAAAATCGATTGTTACGATGGCCCTTCTCATAAATGTCTTCGTATCAACTATAACGATTTATACTGGTTTTAAACAGACGGATGCACTTAAAATCAAATTGTTCGATTCTTTTAAAGCTACTAAGTGGCAAAAGCTTACAAAGTTAGTAATTCCAGAAAATTCTAGAACTATTATAAGCGCACTCAAAATAAATATATCTATGACTTTAATCGGAGTTATCATGGGAGAATTTTTAGTAAGTAAAAGAGGAATTGGATATCTCATAATGTATGGAACTCAAGTGTTTAATTTAAACTTAGTTTTCTCAGGGATCGTAGTTTTATTAATTATTTCTTTCATACTGTATGAAGTATTAAGTATCCTAGAAAAAAGACTTCTCGTTCAATAGAAGTTTTTTAATGATTAATGTTGATTATTTTCAACATTGATTATAAATCTATCAAAGTCAGATTCAAATAGTTTATCTTGTATTATTCTATACTTTTCGAATTCACTTAATGCTTTATCTATCGCTATTTCATGTGATATTTTACCTGCATCTTTTAAAACATCTAAATCATCAGACAATAGATACTTATCTATTCTTGTACTCCAATCTTCCATAGTCATGGGTATATGTCTTTCTGCTCTACGCTCAGCAAGTTCTAAAAAGGCATTTACTATTCTTTCTAAATCTATAATCTCTTCTTTAGTCAAATAATTTTTAGCTATTACAATATCAGATTCCATTATTTTTCCATTTGGCGAATTCTTCCAAGATTTTAAATTCATATTTTGTTTTGTATGGTCTGCTCTATTATAGATAATTTCGGCAGCTGTTTGATGAGTGATGGCATAATGCATCTTATTTTGTACTTTTTTAAAGAATTCGATTGTTGTCGGAGATGTGGCATCATAATCAATACTAGTAGCATAAATATCAGTAATTTTTTGATAGAATCTTCTCTCACTTAAACGAATTTCTCTAATTTCTTCTAATAACTTTTCAAAGTAATCCTTATTTAAGAATGTTCCATTTTCCATTCTTTTTTTATCTAAAGCATATCCTTCAATAGTATACTTTTTTA
>CAZLNI010000078.1:0-5793 GCA_964560995.1 uncultured Muribaculaceae bacterium | reverse complement strand
GTTTAGGAGTGAAGTCGAAGGGAGTATTGGATAGCTTTGATGAAGTAGCACCAAAGCCTATATATCAAGATGATAACTTTAGTAATACGCAATATAATCTAGATATGACTAGTTATAAATCAAATTATATAACATATGCAAGCAGTTATACATTCGATATAAGTACAGGACTATATACACTTACAAACCCTCAAGTATGCCAGTATTCTAGTTGCTATACTTTATTAGAAGAAAAATATATAATTTCTCCATGGGGAAATAGTAAAAATCAAATAGTAACATCAAGCGATAAAGAAACAATATATAAAGTAGGAACTGGAACAAGCCCGACTAGTATGCCATATATAACATCGTCTAAAACAATAACAAACTACGACTATAGTAAAGATGGAATCTTCGAAATGGAAGATGACTATGGAACAAGTTATTACTATAGAGGAGCAGTAAAGAATAACTATGTCAAGTTTGGAAAGAATAAATCTGGTCAAGATATGTACTGGAGAATTGTTCGTATTAATGGTGACGGTTCACTACGAATAATCTATGATGGAACGAGCGCCCATGCAAACGGAGAAAGTAATACAGATAGAGTAGCATTGACTGAAGTTGCTTGGAATACGACAAACTATAATGATGCCAAATACGTAGGTTATATGTACGGTGGCGCAAATGGAGAAGAGAGTACAAGCAAAGAGCAGGCTCAAACAAATGAGACTTCATCAATTATAAAGACAGAGTTAGAGAAATGGTATAAAGAGAATATAGTAGATACAGGCTATGGAAATGCCGTAAGTGACGAGATATTCTGTAACGATAGAAGCACGCCAGGGAAAACGGCAACAGGTTGGAGTAACGATACAGGATTAGGCTATGGGACAAATAATACTGGCTATGGAGCAATAGGAAGAGTAGGGCATCAAGTAAACAATCTTCAACCAAGTTTCAAATGCCCAGAGAAGAATGATTCCTTTACAGTTAGAGACAAAACAAAAGGAAATGGAACCTTAGAACATTCAGTGGGGCTTATCATAGCAGATGAAATATCAGCAGCCGGGTCAGGAAAATGGCGTACAACAAACGAAAGCTATTACTTATATAAAGGGACACAGTATTGGTCGTTCTCGCCACACACTTTTTCTAATAATCTTGCTGGTCAATTCTGTGTTTATAGTGATGGTAGTTTGGCAAGCAATCGAGTGGTTAATACTGCTGGAGTAGCCCCTGTCATCAACCTAAGCGCTGAATACGTAAGTACTATGATTGGAGAAGGAACTATGACGGATCCTTATCGAAGTGCATAAATTAAAAGCCAAGAAGGCTTTTTTTACTAGAGGTGAATATGAAAAAAATAGTAATTGCTTTACTTTTAATCGTTATACCATTAAACATATATGCTATCGAATTACCCAAGTTGTATTCTGATAAAGTATTACTCTACGATATAAAAGGGGATGAAATCCTGTACGAAAAGGGGATGAACATCGAATCCAGTATAGCGAGTTTAACGAAGATTATGACGACTATCGTCGCCATAGAAAGCATTAAAGACCTAGATGAAGTTGTAACCATCGGAGCTGGAGTTCTTAACGAAATACCGTGGGATGCTTCAGTGGCAGGATTAAAACTCGGTGATAGAGTTACTTATAAAGATTTATTAATCGCGTCTATCTTGCCATCTGGTGCTGATGCAACAACAGCTTTAGCCCATAATATAGCAGGTTCTACTGAGAATTTTGTAGAGTTAATGAATAAGAAAGCACAGGAACTAGGTTTGGAACATACACATTTTTCTAATGTAACAGGATACGAATCGGCAAATCACTATAGTACTCCTCGCGAACTTTTGACTATATTAAAATACTCTCTTAGTAATCCAATATTTGAAGAAATTTATAAAATGAAACAATATAAACTAAGTAATGGGCTCGTAGTTTATAGTACACTCAATACTTATAATAGGTTTTTAAAAGCTGATTTATCTTCCATTTTGGGCAGTAAGACTGGTTATACGACTGATGCAGGTATGTGCATGTCAGCACTTTTTAAAACTAAAGATAGAGAAATGTTACTCATAACATTAGGAGCCCCTTATAATTACGTAACACCTTTTAACTTAAAAGATACTATAAGTATAATCGAACATCTAGATACAAATTATGACGAAGTAGTCTTATTTCAAAAGGGAAGCGAATTAGAGACGATAGAAGTTGAAGATTCGAAAGAGGAAGAATATATCATCAGAGTAGATGCTGACGTTTCTAAATATGTCGATGTCCATTATAAGGGCGAAGATTTAACGCACGTCTATGAGGGACTCAAGACTCTCAGTTATAAAAATAGCTACGGTGAAAAGATTGGAGAAGTTAAGTACTATTATAAAGATGAACTCATAAAGACTGAACCCGTATTCTTGTATGCTGAGCTTAACTTTTCAATTAAAAAGTTTATCGCCAAGAACCCTTTGATAGTGGTCTTGACTTTAACTTTTATAGTGGTATGTGTTGTGTTTTTGCTTGTAAGGAAAAGAAAGAAAAATAGAAGAGTGAGGTGAAAGTAAATGAAAAAAGAAAGAACGATAAATGTCGACGTAGTGAGGTTAATAATATCTTTGATGGTTGTCGCTATACATACATATCCTTTACAGTTTATCTCGGACGATGTTGACTTCTATTTTACAAGAGTGATATGTAGAATATGCGTACCGTTTTTCTTCATGATTACGGGGTTCTTCGTGATAAGTAAGGCAGTAGACGACCGCAAAGTTTTAATAGATTACACAAAAAAGATGCTAATCATGTATGCGATAAGTATGGTCATATATTTGCCGATACTCATCTATACGGGCTATTTTAAAGACTTTAGTCTTTGGCTATTTATTAAAGATATACTATTCGACGGATATTATTTCCATCTTTGGTATTTTCCTGCCTTAATTTTAGGTACGTGGATAACATATTTTGCTATCAAGAAGTTCGACTTAAAGAGAGTTGGCGTCGCTTTTTTAGTACTCTACTTAATCGGACTATTGGGAGATAGTTATTATGGTCTAAGTACTAAAATACCTTTTGTTAAAACGTTTTTTGATCGGATATTCGCGATATCTTTTTATACGCGAAACGGAGTATTTTATGCACCCATGTTCTTGTATTTTGGATATAGTATAAATATTAATAAAGTAAGTGATAAGACGAAGATCAAAAAATATCTCTTGCTAGGTATCATAAGCTATATTCTAATGATAGGAGAAAGTTATATTTTACACACCTTAGACATACAAAGACATACGAGCATGTATTTGTTACTGTTGCCGACTTGTTACTTTTTATTCAAGTACATGATGAACAGTAAGACTAGTTCCAACAAATTTTTAAGAGAATCTTCGACGTGGATATATATCATGCATCCATTTATTTTGACAGGTATAAGATTTGTCGCCAACTATTTTGGCTGTGTAATATTTTATAAGCATAGTCTTCTATACTTCGTAAGTACATCCATACTTTCTTTTGCCTTCGCAGCAAGCTTAGTCTTAGTAAAGAATAAAGTATTAAAAAAGCATGAGACTTTAAAAGTTTAAATAAGTATGCTATAATTTTAGTGTAATCAGTTAAGAGGTGAGAAAATGGAAATGAGTAAGTCGAAGAAAATCTTTGGAGCAATCTTTTCGAGTGCTTTAGTAGGATTATTTTTTGTATTCATGGTCGGCATTTTAACATATTTTCAATTTACAGAAGAGGAAGTGTTGCCGACGGGACCTTATGTTTTCTTGATGTGTCTATTTGGAATACCTTTACTTGCAGTCATCGTAAACCTTATTAGCCGTATTAGAGAAGTTTTAGGAGGAGAAGAAGATGAAGCTAGTAAATATTGAAACGATTCCAGGAGAGGAAATCGTCGAAGTCTTAGGATTAGTTAAAGGACAAATCGTCCAATCTAAAAACTTCGGTAGGGATTTTATGGCGGGCATGAAGACTATCGTCGGAGGCGAGATTAAAGGGTATACCGAAATGATAAAAGAAGCGAGACAAGTTGCTACTAAAAGGATGGTCGACGAAGCCGAAGAACTCGGTGCCGATGCAATCGTAGGCGTTCGATATGGTTCGAGTTCTGTCATGAGCGGTGCTGCTGAAATCATCGCTTATGGAACAGCAGTAAAATTAAAAGAGAAGAAAAAGTAATAGGCAAACGCTAAAGTATGTGTTTTGCTTTTTTCTTTTGCAACATATTAAAAGTGTGTAATTTCCAACTTACACACTTTATTTTGCACTTATATAATTAATTATCTTCTATATCAAAATTTAAAAGTTCATTGCAGACTTTTTCGTATAAATCTTGCTCATGTTTTATCGTATCGATTAAAAACATTTTGTCATTTTCATATTCTTTTAAACCTCGCATATAATAAGGTTTGTCCTCATCTAATACAATAAAGGGCATAATGTCGTTTTTTAAGCATTCCTTAAACATAATTATTCTACCGACTCTACCGTTACCATCGCCAAAAGGATGAATTCTCTCGAATCTATAATGAAAATCGATAATATCTTCTAATGTAATATCTTTTTTAGAATTATATGAGGAAAGTAATTTGTCTATTTCTTTTTCTATATCTTCGGGAAAAGTGGTTTTGATGACATTGACAAGACCAATTATATTGGGAACTATTTTAAATCCGCCTACGTTATATCTAGGATTTTCTTCATCGCTTGTGTTCCTTTTTAATATTTTGTTCATTTCTATAAGCATTTCTTTCGTTAATTCTTTATCGACATTATCTAATATGTAATCGAACAATTTAAAGTGATTTTGAGATTCAATTAAGTCGTCTAATTTAATTAAATCGTCGTTCTTTGGAACGAAAGATGATGTGTCAAAAATCGCTTCTGTCTGGTCACTAGTCAGCTTGCTTCCTTCAATCTTATTGGAATTGTAAGAGAAGTTAACTTGTGAATAGTGGTAGATATTTCCCTTAAATCTCGATTTTTTTTGGATAATCAACTCATTTTTAATTCTATCTATATTCATTAGATATCTCACCTGTTAACAGTATAACATCTTTTATCAACTTTTTCTATAAACCCTGCAATCTTACGAAAATATAAAAAATTTTTTTAATTTGCAACCGAAAGTTGGTAGCCAAAATGTCTATTAGATGGTATCGTATTCGTTGGAAGGAGAATAAATATGAAATTCGGAGATAATCTTAAAAGTTTGAGAAAAAAGAAAGGGTATTCACAAGAGGAGTTAGCTTTAAAAGTAGGCGTTTCCAGGCAGTCCGTCTCGAAGTGGGAATGCGGAGAAGCATATCCAGAAATGGAAAACATTTTAACTTTATGCGATATATTTCATTGTAAATTAAATACGATAGTTCACGAAGAAATGAGCGATATAGATGAATTAGGCGAAGATGTACAAAAAGGGATAGTCAAATTTAAAAAAGATAAACAACTAAAGATGAAGGGCTTAAGCAAAGCTATCTATATTTCTTCTAGAGTATGTAAGGTATTTTGTATAGTTGGAGCCATGGCAACTTTAATAAGCTCTATAATAATTACTTTTTTAGGGGCAAATGTGAAAGTAAACGAGAATAGCGTAGCGATAATGGGAGAGCATATCGAATTTATTAAAAGTGGAGATGAGCTCATTATTCGGGCTGATAATCGGGATGATTATTACCTAAGAAAAGGCGAAAGAGAAGTCCTCGATAGCGTGTTCAAATCTTTAGAGAGCTATGGCGTTAAAGGGTTAGTAATATTCACAGATATCGTCTTTATATTTATAATGATTCATTTA
>CAZLNI010000077.1:0-5960 GCA_964560995.1 uncultured Muribaculaceae bacterium | reverse complement strand
ATCGCTTCCGGGTGGTGCGAGCTATAAATGATCCCGGTCGAGAAATGTTAATCGCTTCCAGGTGGTGCGAGCTATAAATGATCCTGGTTGTAAATGTGAAAGCTTCACCTAGATGGTGGAGTTTTCTTTATTCGTATGATACAATAATTGTGGAGTGATTGTATGAAAGTTCAAACGGGATATCTATATCATATTAAAGATGAATTTTTCGATAAGATTAATAACAAAGGACTTATGATAAATCATGATAATGGGCATTCTAGACCTTAATACCTAGCAATAAAAGATAATGACATTTTGTGGTTTATTCCTCTAAGTACTAAAGTAGATAAATATAAAGCTATTATAGAAAAAAAAGTAAAAAAGTATGGTTCTTGTAGAACTATCTTAATTAAGAAGATTGCAGAACGAGAACAAGCAATTTTAATTCAAAATGCTTTTCCTACTCTAGAAAAATATATTCAAAATAGGCATACTATAGATGGTAAATCGGTACGCATCTCTACAGCAGTTGAAAGAGAGATAATAGATAATTTTAAGTATATGTTATCTTTAAAAGAGAATGGGTTGAACCTATTTTTTACTAATATAGATAAAATTAAAACACAAATGCTAGAGGAGATTAATAATTAGATATTGACGATAATTGTAATCTGATTTTAGAAGTAGGTGAAAATGCATGACTGATCGTGAGATTAGCCCACTTTTCCCTATGTTTAAAGAGGAAAGACTAAATATCAACTTCCAGCAATTTGCTGGGCACTTTTGTCCTTAAATAATTGCAAAAAGAGTTAAATAAAGCCATCCTCAGCATAATAATATACTAAAAATCTCAGTTAAAAATAAATAGACAATCGTCTTTGCTAAACAAAAAAATTCGGATAATCTCCGAACTAATTAGTATCTTCTTTTTTTGGTTGCAATTCTATAGCTCCATTTGATATCCCTTTTTGGGCAACTTTAAGTTGTTCTTTAAACATTGCAACGTGATTTGGGAAAATCTTTTCTAAAAGAGATAATATGTTTATTATGATAGAATCTATATTTTCTATACTACCTAAAGTATTTGCGAAAATATTAATCACATCTTCTAGTGGAAGTATATTTTTAGAACGCATAAACAATGTCCAAAGATTGTACGAAGCTGTTATCATATTAGTAATTCCGCTATCCTCAGCTCGACTTGTTAAATGATAATCGACAATTTCAATAATATTGTCTCTTAATACTGATTCAAATATATCAACTAATAACCCAGCTTTCTTCAATAAAAGAAGGATATAATCGACATTGTCTATAGTTGAGCTTTCAGTCAACAATCGATTTAAAGAAACTGAACTAACCTTGACTTTTCCAATCTTTGCATAATACGTTTCTAACGAATGCTTCAATACTGGCAAGCGATCGTCGTTACTTAATGTTAAAATGGATGATAATAAAGCATTAAAGTTTTCATTAGCATCCTTAAGCCCCTCCTCGCCAGTCGCGGACACATTAAGAATAAAATAGCTTTCATACCATTCAGAAACTGTACATTTCTGATTTAAATAATCTCTAATCGTCGGCGTTTGACTGTAATTGACTGTTCTTAAATACTCTGAGATGACTGATTTAATCTTACGTCCGATATCAGTACTTAAATCCAAATTAGAAACGAACTCCATTAGTTCGATGATTAAAAGGCGAATATTAGGACAAGCTTCCTCAAGTTTTTTTACCTCATTCTCACGCTTATTTATAAGTTCCTTTTTACTGTATGCGCTTCCGAATCCACATTTCGGTAATATGGTCCAAACTCTTTTAATAATCATATCGCTATTTATAGGAGCAGCACAGCTTAAAGGAGATTTCTCTCCATAACCTAGAAGAACCGTTATTCTTTCTAATAAACTTTCGTCATTGGAATAAAAATCGCGAAGACTTGTTACATTTATTTTTTCTGTTAGCTTTGTTTCTATAGCGTTTGTCACCAAATGTATATATGCACGCATTTCTAAAACGAACTTTAGAATATCGCTATAGCTTATTAGATTTTTATAAGCAATAGTAGATTCTACTGAATCAAGTCCTATAGAATTTTCCATTTTCTCACTTCTTTCTTGCGCTTTATTATAGCATCGGTATTTTTGTTTTGTAAAGAAAAAATGACTGAATTGTGCTTGCTAGTTTATATTGTGAATTTAAACAGTAATGACATTAATATAATAGTGTAGTATAATGATTCTAGCAAAATTAATTTGTAAACGAGGTTAAAAATGAAAAGCAAAAAAATAGGAATTGGTACATTATCACTACTATTAGCTCTAGTAGCGTTTATTTGGTCTTTCGAATTTTGGGGTCTATGTGTAGGAGACCATGTATTAACAACCTTAAATATTCCGACCTGGTCTAATATGGCAAGTGCAAGCGGAGTACATTACACGATATGTTATGCTTTTCTATTCTTAGTCCCCGCGCTAATATTAGGATTAAAATTTAAAGATAACTTATTTTCTAAACTAGGTACTGTGTTGTCGATAATATTTATTATAATTTTAACTATAAGCCTATTTTTTACGATAATTTAAGAGGGAAAAATGATTTATAGTTGTAAATATAAGACACCAGATGATTTTTCAAATATTATAATGAATAGTGATGGAGAAAATTTAACGGGCTTATGGTTTGAGAATTCAAAGGATTCTTCTAAGCAAATAATCGGTTGTGAAAAAGAGGATTTAGAAATATTTAAAGAGACGAGGAAATGGTTAGACATTTATTTCAGTGGAAAAGTTCCAAAATTTACGCCAAAATATAAAATAGCAAATTTAACGCCGTTTAGACGAGACGTTATTGAAATAATGAACTCCATCAAATTTGGTGAGACTTTGACATACAATGACATAGCTAAAATGATTGCCAAAAAAAGAGGACTAAAAAAGATGTCAGCGCAAGCCGTCGGAGGTGCAGTTGGATGGAATCCTATTTGTATTATTATTCCCTGCCATAGGGTAGTTGGAACAGATGGAAACTTAACAGGCTATGGTGGAGGAATAGCAAATAAAGTTGCCTTATTAAAACATGAAAACAATAATATGAATAAGTATTTTGTTCCTAAAAGAGTCTTTTGTAAATAGCATTAATAAAAATATATAATATGTGTTATAATAAAGTCGCATGGAGGTCAAACAATATGGAAATAAATAAAATAAAAAAAGCACTCATTGAACAAAAAAACATGAATTTGTCTGGTAATTTATATCACAGAACACAACTAGATTTTGCATATAATACAAACCATATTGAAGGTTCTACCATAACACCAGATGAAACCGCAAGTATATACGATTCTGGGACTATTTTGACGAGCAAAGATAAAGTTATCGTTTTAAAAGATGCAACCGAAACCAAGAATCATTTTACTTTATTTAAGTATATGCTAGACACAATTGAAGAAAAAATGTCCGAAGAAATGATAAAAAGATTTCACTTTATTTTAAAAGATGGCACTTTGACCGATAGTGAAAAAGAGTGGTTTAATGTTGGAGAATATAAAAAGAAAAAGAACTTCGTGGGCAATCTAACCACTTCCTTACCTAGTAATGTAGAAAATGATATGAAAAGCCTCCTAGAGTGGTATGATAAAATATCTAATAAAACTATCGAAGATATTATTGAATTTCATGTCAGATTCGAAAGAATTCATCCTTTTCAAGATGGAAATGGTCGCGTTGGAAGAATGATTATTTTTAGAGAGTGCCTTTACAATGATATAATGCCTTTCTTTATTGAGGATAGAAATAAAGATTTCTATATAAGAGGACTTAAAGAATATCAAATAAATAATGAAAAAGGTTATTTGATAGACACCTGCTTAAATAGTCAAGATAATTATGAAAAATTAGTTAATTATTTTTTAGAAGATAGCGAATAATAGTATGAAACAAATCGATAAAAAACTAGACTCAAATCTAGTCTCTTTTATAATAAAGGAATTTTGTTCGAAATTGTCGTCGATTAAAAGATATGATATAATGAGCCCTGTACACATCTTTATATTAAAAAGAAAATAGACGCAGGATAAGGAGGCAACCGAAATGAGAAAACTGATTATTTTGAGAGGCGCAATGGGCTGTGGCAAAAGCACCTTTATAAAAGAACACAATTTAGAGAGATTTACGTTGAGTTCCGACGAGATAAGACTGATGCTCAATTCTCCCCAAATGAATTTAGAATATAAAGAAGAGATTCCTCAGTTTAATAACAAAAAAACGTGGGACTTGCTATATCTTTTATTAGAAGAACGGATGAAAAAAGGCGAGTTCACTGTCATCGATGCAGTACACGCAAATTGTGACGAATCTTTCCCAATTTATAAAAAACTCGCAGAAAAATACCGCTATAGACTTTACATAGTAGACTTCACAGATGTCCCCAAAGAAGAAGCTATTAGAAGAAATTTGATGAGAGAAGAGTACAAAATAGTTCCCGAATACGCAATCGATAAGATATACAAAGTGTTTTCTAAAGAAAAACCGAATTCTGCCTTTAAAATAATCAAGCCAAATGAATTTGATGAAGTAATTGCATCTGTGCCGAGAAACTTCGATAAATATGAAAAAGTTCACATCATTGGAGATATACACGGTTGTTACACAGCCTTAAAAAAGTACTTCGAAGAAAATCCTATTAGAAAATCCGATGCCTACATATTTTTAGGTGATTATTTCGATAGAGGTATCGAAAACGCAAAAACTTTTACTTTTCTTCTAGAACTCATGGAAAACGATAATATGATCTTTCTAATCGGCAATCATGAAGATAAACTATATAGGTATGCCTGTGATGACGAGTTTAAGATGGACTATTGTTTTAAAAACACCATCGAAGAGTTCGAAAACAGTGGTATAAAGAAAAGCGAAATTAGGGGATTTATAAAAAAATTGTCGCAGATATCTTTTATCAGTTTTGGAAGTAAGAAATATTTAATAAATCATGGAGGAATACCTTATATTCCAAAACTCTCACTCGACTTTTATAGCACAGATTCACTCATATATGGGATAGGTAACTACGAAGTAGACATAGATAAGATATACGACAACTTTATGAAAGATGAAGATGACAAAATCTACCAAGTACATGGCCATAGAAACTTCTTTAAAATACCTTATAATAAATATGAATATTCGCTAAATCTCGAAGGCGACATCGAACACGGGGGACACTTGAGAGTCTTAACGCTCAATAAAGATGGGCATTTTGATTATACTGAGATAAAAAATGAAGTATACAATCCCAATTTAACTGAAGAGTCAAACGTTTACAACCTCTTAGAAGATTTAAGAAAAAACAAATATGTATTTGAAAAAGATTTGGGTAGCGATATCTATTCGTTTAATTTTTCGAAAGAAGCTTTTTATAATAGAATTTGGAATAACATGACGACGATTGCAAGAGGGCTGTTCATCGATGCGAAGAAGTATAAAATCGTCGCTCGTAGCTATAATAAATTCTTTAAAGTCAAAGAGAGAAAAGAGACATCGTTAGAGGTCCTAAAAGATACTCTAGTTTTCCCAGTGAAATTCTACTTAAAATATAACGGCTTTCTTGGCATTTTGTCGGTAAAAGACGATTCACTATTTTTTGCTTCAAAATCAACCAATACGGGTTCGTATGTAGAATTCTTTAAAAATGTTTTTTATAAAAAGTACGATAAAAAACAAATAAGGGCACTAAAGAAAAAAATCCAGGAAGAAGATGCAACATTAGTCTTCGAAATCATAGACCCTCAAAACGACCCACATATCATCGAATACACTGAACCAGAAATTGTCATCTTGGATATGATTCATAATTCGACAACCTTCTCTAAACTTCCCTATGATGAACTGAAAGCCTTTGCTGATAATAACAAATTAAAAGTTAAGAACCTCGAATACACTGCCAATGATATAAAAGTATTTAACGATATATATTCT
>CAZLNI010000076.1:0-6043 GCA_964560995.1 uncultured Muribaculaceae bacterium | reverse complement strand
ATGGTTCACATGCTTACGAAAGATGCTACTCTTAAAGAAATGCAAGAAGCCGGTCTAGAGGCTATGTATGCTGAACACGGAAAAGGCATCTATCCACAAGATTCTAATGGCGTTCCTTTCTCGGCTTTGACATTCGCATCGACAGGCGATTATTTGGCGGATATATCCGAAGATATGGCAGCCGAAGAAAAAGCACGTGCAGCCTATGAGAGACTTATAAATCTTGCAGAAGATCCAGATGTCATCGAACCGTTGCTATTTTTGAGACAAAGAGAAGTCGTTCACTTCCACAGATTCAAAGAATTATACGATAGCTATAAGAATAAAAGAGAAGGAAAAGATACTGATTAAGGGAAATTAAGTTTTCTCTTTTTTTGTTCTTACGACGACGTTTTACATTTTTCTTAAGGTGTGTTAAAATGACTTAAGAGGTGACTAGTATGACGATAGTCTATAAAATCAGCAACAATTTAAAAAAAGAAATAATTGAACACTATAAGGATACGGCTAAGCCGAACCATCCTCCATACTCCGTCTTTCAAAGTGAAGATTGTGGAACCGTGGTAACTTTGTACGAATCTGGCAAAATCATGTTTCAAGGCATCGGTGCCGATATCGATTATGCTCTATGGCGCGACCGAGAGATGTTTTTAAACAAAAGGGATGTCGATAAAGAACTCAAAGCTAAAGAGAACAAGGACAAGAAAAAGAAGGAAGAATTAAACGACATCACTTATAAATACGCTAGTACAGTAGGGTCGGATGAAGTTGGCACTGGCGATTACTTCGGCCCTATAGTTGTAACTGCTTCCTTTGTAAGCGAGGAAAACATAAGCAAAGTCGAAGCTTTAGGTGTAAAGGACTCTAAAAAACTCACGGACGACAAAATCTTAGAACTAGCCCCTAAACTCGTGAAGTTTATTCCCTATGTAACATATACTCTTTCTCCTTTAGAATATAACGAAGCGGGCATTACAAATATGAACAAAGTAAAAGCGATTCTTCACAATAAGGTTTTAAATAGACTGCTACATAAAGAAAAGTTTGAATACGATTACATAGTCGTCGACCAATTTGCCTTAGTTACTAAGTATTTCGAACATATCAAAGATATACCAGAAAAGGTTACAAACATAGATTTTACTCCTCACGCTGAGGATAAATGCCGAAGTGTCGCAGTATCAAGTATAATTAGCCGCTACATATTTTTAAACGAACTAGATAAAATGAGCCAAAAATACGGCATGACTATTCCCAAAGGCGCAGGGGAAACCGTCGACGAATTCGGGCGAGAATTTGTATCTAAGTACGGCAAAGACGAACTTAAAAATGCTGTTAAATTGAATTTTAAGAACACAGATAAAATTTTTAAATAAATAAGCTTGTAAAATGACTAATAATTTGTGCACTTTTTTAGCTAAGTCACTAGGGTTGACAATTGCTCCCTTAACGTTTATAATACGACGTACATAAAAAGGGGGATTTTTTTATGGAAGCTAATAAGAAGACGATTAATTTAATAAAAAACAGTTTAAAAGGGATGATTAGTACCAATAACGATCGTCTAGAAGAACTTAAAAGAGAACTTTATAATTACACTACAAGAGATGGAATTAGAGAAGATTTTATCGCGTTTTTAAGAGATAATTATGGAAGCCCAATAAAATACACAGCTGATGAAAAAGCGGTGATATGTGCTGCATATGACTGTATCTATGAAATAGATAAAGAAAATAAAATTTTAGAATTGATGAACAAAAATTTAAGAAAAGAAGGATTTATAGACAAAGTATATAGTCTCCCTTTCTTCGCGGTGCGTTTTACTTTTAAATATGTTGCCATCGTATTTCTCATATTGACGGGAATTAAAATGAATGCGACTAAAAAGTCGAACTTCGATTCCCTAATGGACGATATGGAAAGAGATCTTTGGTCGCTTGAAGGTAGACTGGCTAAATATATTAAGGATGACTTTACCGTAGATACTGCTCACTTAGTAGAATTTTTAGATTTAATGCAAGAATATCTCGTAATTTTTAAGAAAAGAAATGCCTTTTATGAACTTTCCGATACAAACATGGATGAAGCTATTGAAAGTTTTCTCGCAACCGCCTTGGATTACGTTTTATTCTGTGAAGACGCTTATGAAAAAGATGTCGATGAACTCGAAGATAAGTTTAGAAAATCGAGAATTCAAAATAGTGATAAGAGTAGTGGTGAAGTTCTAAAAGACATTTACGATGAATATATAGAAAAAATGCCCAAACCAACTATAGATACTGCGTCAACTGAAGACTTTGAAAATAAAGAATCGTTAGATGATTATGTTAAAGATGGACAAATAATTAAGCTTTGTCGAAATTTAGAAAGTTTTAGAAGCCTTTTAGAAACCTCATCTTGGCCTAAAAAAGTTCAAGAATACTATTTGACTCAAATGGGAAATCTCATCGATATTTCTAACGAAATGGCTTATAGAAATAAGATCCGCGAATATAGAAATAAAATTTTATCAAGAGAATATAAGGCTCTATATGATTTGTTTTCTGAAGGTAACTTAATAGGAAGGCTTTATATAAAAGATAGACTCGCCAGAATCGACGAATATGTGGAAATGCTTGTCCAAGAGTGCACTATACAATTTGCCTATATAAGAGAGGAATTAGGAGAAACTGCTCTAGGCATCGACGACGAAACTTTATACTATCTAGCTAAAAATTATGATTCACTTAGCAGGTTTATCCATTATATAGAAGAAGCTGTGGGCCTTATTAAAGAAGACATCAGTACGATTTTGTGTCAATTATGGGTGAAAAGATCCGCTTCATTAAAAGATATAGTACAGGCCCCACAGGTTGTCTATTATGCCGATTCTTATGAAAACGCTGATGGAAGAAGAGAATTTATCGTTCCACGTTTCTTAAGAAGAGTATTAGAAGATAGAGATAACAGTTCAATTTTGAAAATACAACTTGAAAGCATAATGGAAGGACAAATTAGTGACGATAGAGAATTGAGAAAGAGATTGCCATACCAAGTATTTGTAAAAGGACGCGAGGTTAAAATCTTCTATACGTATGTCGACGGTGTCATCGTCATCATCGATGCGCAAGGAATTAATGGATGTTCACCAGTCGATACTTTAAAAAGTGAGGGTGGAGAATATACGCAAGTGATGGAATTAGTAAGAAGTGAAAACTTCAAAGTATTCATCGAACAAATCAAAGAAAATATAACCAAAGGTAAAAAGCCCAACGCCTCTAATTATACAAAAATGATATTCGATTACTTAGACGGTCGCCAGATGATAATGAAGAAAAGAGGAGAAAACAAATGAAAATAGACAAGAAAATATGCAATTCTTTGAGAACGAAATTAAAAAAATTTATAAAGACAAAAACGCCAACTTTAGAAGAACTAGATATAGCAAAAGCACTTGCAGGCTCGCTAAGCGTAGGTAAAATCGGCTCTTCCAATATTGCTAGTCCATTAAAGGATGCCGCTTACAACACTAGAGTTAATAATTTTTCCCTAAAAGTAACGAACTTGTTGGACATCGATACACTTAGAATACAATCCATCTTGGATGCGTTATCGCCAGAAGGCTTTAAGAAAGCGACCTATAGTTTACCATTTTTTCTATTTACTGAATATGCTGGGACATTAGATTATGATTACTTATTATTGTCGGGAATTAAGAGAAACGCTCAAGAAAAAACTGAAAATAGTCCTCTTATGGATGACGTCGAGAAATGCCTTTGGGAATTAGAAAAGAAAATGGGCGCACTCATGGGCGATGATTATGTGATTCGTATAGAAGACGCCAAAGCGTTTTTAGAATATTTAAGTGAATATTTAACTTTTTATTATGAAAGTGTTCCATTTCAATTAGACAAGAGATTTAACTTCGAGTCACTTTATTCTTCTGTTATGATAAATATGGCTCTCTGTATTTTCTATATGCATACTGGTATTGAATACGACGATCAAATGTTTCGTACTACGGCATATAAATATGCCAATGACAAAATCTACGGAGGTAAAGAGTCTGCTGACATTTTAGCAAATTTACTAAGCGAACTATGCCAATATCCAGAAAATATGAAAGCGATGAAAGACTCCATTAAAAAAGCTATTGTCGAAGGAAAACATCCATACGAAGTATCCGATGAGACGATTGGTGAATTAAAAAGCAATATCGACGTAACAGTCGATACAAGTGAAGAATATTTTGAAGCGTTGAATCGACTAATCGAACGTGTAAAAAGAAAAGAAAAAGTGACCTTAAGCGACTATGACTTAACTATACTTTCCTATTTAGGAAATGTCGATTTTACAAAACCGACTCTCGAACTTCTGAGCAACTTATCATATTATAGAGATTCTTTTGCTAAAAATGCTCGTGTTTTCCAAAATTTAAAAGACAGTTTAGCGAAAGACGGAGTCGATAGAGTAACTTTTAGTACGCCAATCATATGTTTATTTTATGAAGATGCCGGAATCGATACTCTCTTCTTGCTCTTGACGGCCATAAAGAAGAACGCAATAGAAAAAGACGAGAAAGAATTTCAAAACAGCCAATTGGAAAGAAAGTTATTTGAATACGAAGGATACATGTCTAAATTAATATCAGACGACTATAAAATAGATCCAAAATATCTTGGAATTTTAAACATGACACTTTTATTGTATATAGATACCTATTTTGAAAAGACAAACCTTTATTTTAGTGGAGAGTTCGACTATGTTAACGCAGTA
The DNA here is from genome assembly GCA_964560995.1 of uncultured Muribaculaceae bacterium. Taxonomy (GTDB): domain Bacteria; phylum Bacillota_I; class Bacilli_A; order RF39; family UBA660; genus RUG11867. Next base: position 1,288 of record CAZLNI010000076.1, on the reverse strand, counting down.
AACAATGTCATGACTTCATTAGTGGCATACGCGATTTATTGTGAATTAGGGGTATTATTAGATGCTCGAGGCAAAAAAGTCCTCGCTAGTTATCTTACGGCATTTTTGACACTCGATGATTATACCCCTAGCCAAGCTGTGGTAGCAACTTATGAAAAGTTTAAAGAAGATTATAAGGCCATCGAAAAGTCTGTAGCGGAAGAAAAAAGACAAAGAGATTACGCCAAGTTAAACCAATATTTTAAAGATGGTAGAGCCATCGCTTCTTGCGACAACTCAGTATTAGACGAAATCTTAAATAGTTTAGATATGCCAGAAGGACAAAAAACATACTATAGAGAATTAATGGTTGCCTTTAAAGAACAACAGGAAATAGACGACTATCAAAGTAGGATGGCTTTATGCCGAGAAGCACTCTTCACAGACGAGGAGAAAACTCTTTATGCCATCGCAGCTCATCATGAAGATTATAAAAAAACAATAGAGAGTATCGATGCAATAACAGAGATGTTTTTGCAAGAGAGCGAAGAAAATAGATTACTTTTATTAGACGAATTGGTATTATGTTTTGACGAGCTTAGAGGGATGCTACCTAGTGAAGGTGCTACTCAAATTAAATTCGGCTACTATACTGTCCAAACGGCAGAAGGAGAAGTACCACTGTTATTGAGAACTCTTCGTACTTCTAAGAAATATAACAAAGAAATAGTCAAAGATTTGTTAAACGATTTAGCAAGTGGACTTATTGACGGCGATAAAGAGATAGCTGTAAGTGAACCTTCTAATTTAACTACTATTCGTTATAAAGGCACATTCTTTCAAATCGGCTATGTAAAAATAGACGACAAGATAATCGTCATCGACGGAGGAGTAGGGGCACATGCTATCCAAAATGTAACTGCTGCCATCCAATCTTTTGAATTTAAAGAATTCATAACTAAACTAAACGATGAGGACTGGGTACCTAATTCGGCTTCGTTTGAAGATACTATCATGGCCCAATTATCCGAAGGGAAAAAGTTTAAAAAGCAAAAATAGCAATTTTACAAAATATATGTAAAGAAGGTCTTTTTGACCTTTTTTTGATTGAAAAAGAACATATAATGCTGTACTATTGTTATAGAAAGTGGTACAATGTGGTAGAAAGTGGGGGATTTCTATGCTGATTGGAGAGTTTCATCACAACTTAGACAATAAGAATCGTCTCATGATGCCGGCTAAAATTCTTCGCGTTTTAGAGAGTGAGGTCATCGTCACAAGGGGATTCGAAAGATGTTTACTCGTCTAT
>CAZLNI010000075.1:0-6182 GCA_964560995.1 uncultured Muribaculaceae bacterium | reverse complement strand
GTTCATTTGCTATACTCCTTCTATAGTAATAATTATATAGCCAAACAGTTATATTTGCAATCGCTTTTTAGGATAAGATTAACTTTATTATAATAAATAGAACGCAAAATCTTTGTCAAAATAAAAGACACACCATTTCGTGTCTTCAATTTATTTTTCTTCCTCTTCTGGTTTTTTATTCTCTTTAAGAGCTTTTTTATATTCTTTACAAACAGCATCTAAATCTTTAAAGAGTTTATCTACTTCGCTTGCCTTAGTAATCCGAGCTCCACTCGCGTGAGCGTGACCTCCACCATTATATTTTGCTGCGACTTCATTTATAATCGGTCCACGGCTCCTTATATTTACCTTGTATATTTTGTTCTTCTCGTCATAAGATACCAAAGCCCAACAGATAATTTCTTCTATATTGTTGAAGTTATTTACTAAGCTCGATGCTGTGCCGGCATCTACTTTATACTTTGTAATCGTCTTATTGTCTATCTTTAAAGAACCAAATCCGTTTGCCGTTACTTTCATATGCTCGGTTATATAAGATTGAAACTTAACTTCGTTTAATGGTCTTAGCAAAAGTCGAGGATAGATTTCTCTGATGTTTATCTTCGAATTCTTCACCAAAATAGACATGAGTTCTAAAGTCTTTCCACCAGGACTTGTAAACATGAACCTATCAGAATCGGCTACTACCCCCAAAAAAAGGTTTTCCGCTATAGACTTATTAGCTCTAAATCTCGTAGAGATTAAGAACTCCGTTATCATTTCGCATGTACTAGATGCGTGCTCATCAATCCACTCAATATTTCCCATCTTATCTTCAAATGGATGATGATCTATCTTAATAACTTCCTTATACATAGACGCATCAGCCGAATCTATCCGCGAAATGTTTGGACAGTCTAGGACGAAAAGAAGTGCATCTTTTAACTTCTTCTCATCGACTTTATCTAGCTTACCAAAATATTTAAACTTGGTGACGGGTGCTCCGACAGCATAGACTTCTTTCGAAGGATACCTAAGTTTAATCGCATCTCTAAAAGCGATTTGACTGGCAATCGCGTCAGGGTCTGGACCGACATGTCGTGCGATTACTATCGTTTGATATTCTTTTATTCTTCTCGCGATCGCTCTAATCTTAGAGTTCATAATACTCCCCATTTCTATTTTATAAGTTCATATGTGTCTGTTGCAATCATGAGTTCTTCGTTTGTAGGTACGACATAAACAGGAATCTTTGAATCGTCACTACTTATTTTAGCAAATTTACCTCTCATGTCATTAGCCACAGGGTCTAAAGTTACACCTAAACTTGCGATTCTCTCGACCACATTTTCGCGTGTCATTATGCTATTTTCACCGAGTCCAGCCGTAAATGTAATGACATCAGCTCCCCCGAGTAAGTTATTATATATTGCGATATAGTTAGCTACACTTTGCGCTAACATGTTTTGAGCTAACTGACATCTCTCGTCTCCATTCGCGATTCCATCTTCGATGTCGCGCGAATCTGAACTTACTCCACTTATGCCTAATAATCCGCTTTTTTTATTTAAGTCGTCTAACACTTGCTCACAAGTCTTACCTTCCTTCTTCATGACGAAAGGTATTACGCTAGGGTCGATATCTCCGGAACGAGTACCCATGATGACACCCGTTAAAGGAGTGAAGCCCATCGTAGTATTGACGACTTTACCAGAATCGATTGCACAGATACTAGATCCATTACCGATGTGGCAGTTAATGACTTTTAAATCATCTCGGCCGAGGTATTCGCTTATAGTTTTATAAACATATCTGTGACTTGTTCCGTGAAAGCCATATTTTCTTATGCCGTACTTCTCATACCACTCGTATGGGCCAGCGTACAAATATTCGGTATTGGCCATCGTTTGATGGAAAGCTGTGTCGAATACGCCTACTTGAGGAGTATTGGGAAGTGCATCCCTAAATGCTCTAACGCCCATTAAATTAGCTGGATTGTGAAGCGGCGCAAACTCTGCACACTCTTCTACTGCGTCGATAACTTCATCAGTAATGACGACACTTTTCGCAAACTTTTGTCCACCATGTACTAATCTGTGTCCTACGCCATCTAAATCGTCTAGATTTTCGATTACTTTATTTTCGAGCAATTCTTGAATTAAGTATTTGACCGCTACACCGTGATCTTTTAAATCGACTTCGCGTTTGATCTTTTCTCCATTAATTTTGACAGTGTAAAAGCTGTTCCCTATTCCTATTTTTTCGAAGTTACCGCTTATCAATTCTCTATTTTCTGGTAATTCGAATAAAGAGAACTTCAAAGAAGAACTTCCTGCATTAACTGATAATATTTTCATTTCCTTCCACCTCTAGACAATATTATACAAAATGCGCCATTCATTTTCAAGAATATAAAGACTATTAAAAAAGATATCTACATTACTTTGTAAACATCTTAAATAATTATGATATCTTTTCAAATCTAAATTTCTGACCTGTCTTATTATCTTCTCTTTTGCTGACATCTTCGTTTGATAAAAAACTCGACATAGGTCTAACCCACAGTTGCCCCAGATGTTCATAGACAACCATTTTTTCTAAATTTTCTGAATGTGATGCGACATATAACACTTCCATCACATCGCCTTTGAAGTGTTGCCACCTACTTCCCTTTACTACCTCGTTTTCATTTCTCATATTTTTCCTTCCTTTCTAACCTATTATCCTTTCTCCCATATCGTAACTGTCGCCAGTTTTTATATTGACCGGTCTTACAGTATATTTTTTGGGGGAAGCATAAACTAGTTTATCCAATTCTTCTACTACCATTGTACCAGGTTCTGTAATAAAAGTGTATACTTTTTTATTAGGCGCCACTTTATAATCATCATATGCAATTATTTCATATTCTGAATTCACTATCGTAACTTTACCCTGTTCGACAGCCTCTTTTAGACTGATAGAAGTCGATTCATAGTAATCTTGACCATTTTTTCGCAAATCACTTCGGAAATATACCCTATTGTAAACTCCACCTTCTAATATAGTTCTAACTAACCCATCTTCATACATACTTATACCATATTTATTTTTATAAGCGATATCGAGTATTTCCTCTAGTCTAGGATATAACTCTCCGAGCTTTTCTATATCGTAATAAGGATGCAAATTCATTATCGCGATGAACTCTTTATAGTCTTCTTCTGATAAAAGTACTTTCATACTATTTTCCAAGCTCGTTGAATTCGGGCTAAATACGTTTTCCCATACGGCTTTTGGTCCCACTATCTCCATAAACACTTTCGAATACTTACACGCCCGACTATAAGCACTTCTAGCGTTAGATAAAGCTGTATTGCCAAAATACTCTCTCGCTATGATTTCAGCGCTCGATTCGATTAAAAAAGGATAACCAGTATTAGATTGCAATAGATGGACATATTCGTGAGCTAAGGTTAAATAATCTTCATCACTATACTCAGCATCTTCATCGAAATTAAGCACGCGTAAAATGTGGTCGTAGCGATATTCACCTTCTAGCCCATCGTCAATTATACCTAAATTTTGTGATAAATCTATGTTTCTATGGCGAATCTTTGTGCTAATTTCGAGAAAAGTCCCTTGATAATATGGGAGGACATCCTCGACAAGCTCTTGATTCCATAAAAAATCTTTAACGCGAGGACTTAAATTATTTGACTCATATATATAATTTCTTATATCCCCTGCTTCTAAATCTTTTTTAAATCTATCCTCATCTGCAAAATCACAAACAAAAGATATGCCGTCCATTATATCTATTCTTTGGCCACCGATTACTATTCTTGCATTTTTTACAGCTATAGCAGCTGATAATAATCCAATATTAAAATATATGATGGAAAGCGCTAAAGGAAGTTTGCTAAAAATATACTGTCTTATTTGATTTTTCTTCCCTTTATAAGGTTTGTAACCTTTATAAGTTCTATTCGCACAACGACCATTATTTAAAAGAAGTGCAAGCACGTCTTCCCTTCCATCTTTGAAATAGTGAATCAAATCAGTATCGACATCTAAAATACGCTCAAAACCATCTTGTGATGGCAATTCTTTCCTATTTGCCCCTAAAACAAAAAGGTCAAACACATCTAATATATCTTTGCTAGGTTTTTCAATAATTTGATTACTGATTGTATACCCCACGAATTCATATCTGCCATTAATTTTATCTATAAAAAGCTCTGTAACTCTATTTACCTCTTTTTCTTCTATGATAGCTATTCGTTCCATAGGGCTTTCACATCCTACTTGTAATTTTACTAGTACATTAGACTAAAGTCAAACTTTTTCAGTGAGCAAATGACATAATAAAAATCCCCATCTTATTATTTAAATACTATTCTTTAACTGAACGGTAAGGGTCAGTCATAGTCCCTGTCCCAATAAAAGTATTTACATACTCTGCGCTTAGATTTATAACAGGAACAGTAGCAGAAGTATTTGTAACTGAATAATCTGTTATATATCCTCTATCAGTCAAATAATATACTACAGCAATTGAAGAAGAAGCTGTATTATTTAACATATGAGCTGTCATGGTTGGATAATATGCACCTTTATATAAATAGTTTTTTATATTCGCATTCGAACTATCATATCTATTCCCAGCTAATCTTACTTCATCAGCCGTTATTAAGCCTATCGGATATGTTAGATTTCCATTTCCTTTTATTACATCTTTTACTGTAAATGCATCATTTTGTTGTGGACATTTTAATATTAAGTTTTGATTTTTTGATCTTATTCTCGTATTACCTGCATAATAAGTTGTATTACCTCCATATCCTTTACTACCATCAAGAATACTTCTATCATTACAAAATACCTCGTCGCTTACCGCATATGAGTATCCTGTATCAACTATATTTTCTTTATACCATGCATCTAGTTGAGTTTTTATAGTAGAATCTGTTTCATTGGTTTGAGCTTGTTCCTTACTCGTACTTGCAGTAGTCCCAATTGGACTATACATATATCCCACATATTTTGCATCGTTTGAAGTATTATTAAAGGTAACTTTAGTCAAAGCCACTCTATCTGTACTAGATTCGCCGTTAATATGCGCCTTTGTTCCATCATAGATTATTCGTAGACTTCCATCTCCATTGATACGGATTATTCTCCAGTACATATCTTGACCAGATTTATTCTTTCCAAACTTGACATAGTTATTCTCTACTGCACCTCTGTAGTAATAACTTGTTCCATAATCGTCTTCCATCTCGTATATTCCATCTTTACTATAGTCATAACTTATAATTGTTGCGGATGATATTACAGTTGGCATGCTCGTCGTTGTCGTTTCTGTTCCCACTTTATATATAGTTATTAAATTACTTGATGTTGCTTTTGTATTTGTTGAGCTTCCATAAGTATTCACTATATATTTTCCTCTCAATGTCGTATAGCAACTAGAATATCGACATGTTTGAGGATTTATAAGTGTATATAATCCTGTACTAGTATCAAAGGTATAACTGCTCGCGTAAGTTATATAATATAACTTTTTATTAGTCATATCATAGTTACTTTGAGTACCATTAAAGTTGTTATCTTGGTATTCTAAAGGTTTTGGGGCCAACTCATCTAAATTCGTTAGTGCCCCCTTAGATAATGCTTTTATATCATCTATTGAGAATGAAGGTAATAATAAATCAAAATATAAAGTACAAGCATCCGTTTTAGATGCTGTTAAACTTATCTTTTTAGTATTAGGGTTTTGTGACAGTTCCCCTCCATTGCGACAACTACTTTTCTCCACATTTAAAACATACCCATCTGTTGGAAATTGTGTTTCAGAGCTTTCTATATATGTTCCTTCTTCATTTTGGATATACATCGCTATTGTTTTGTCGCTTAATTTTTTATCTGGGCTCAAATAATTATCGATTGCCCATATGCCTATTCCCGTTGTTAAACCGAGGGTCAAACTTACTATTAATACCTTCTTCGCTTTAGAAGAATTATTTCTTAATGACCCCCCCCCGAATTTGATTTCTTTGCATTGTTTTCAACCCTTTCATAGCACTTTTATCTATGCTTCATTGTATCTTAATTATATAATAAATTATTTTATTTTGCAATTCTAAAATACGCATAAAAAAATGGGCATTCATTTTATAATAAAACCGGAATAAAAAAGGAAGTGAAAAAAGGCACTTAAA
>CAZLNI010000074.1:0-6394 GCA_964560995.1 uncultured Muribaculaceae bacterium | reverse complement strand
TAAGGGTATATATATGATATGATCTTTTCTATTTTTTTTAAGAGATAATTATAAAATATATTGCTTAATAAATATGATTTGCCACATCTTCTAATTCCTGTAATAACTTTTATTTGACCGTTTCCATCTTTTTTTATAAGTTTATTTAGGTAAAAATCTCTATTTTATTTGCTTCATTGTGCCTTCCACCTCACATTAATATTATACATAACTTCGCTTATATTGGCAATATAAAATTCCGAAGATTTTCGCAAATGCGAACTTTTTCGGAATTTTGAACTTTCTTATAATGAACTATCATATTTGGTGCGAGCCTTACTTATTTTAGATTCTGGTACATCTTCGATGTTATAAAGGCCTGCATTTTCCATCTCGCTGAATAATTCTCCTTGCATCGACAGGAATTGACCTAGGCTATCGCTAAAGATCTTCTTAACTTTGGCATTGTTCGCTTCTATTGCTCCGTGCATCATGATGTCACAGGCATTTTTAGTTAAAGTAAGTGCTGTATTCATAATTATTTTGTCATCCATATTTACACTCCTATTCTTCTATCAGTTTATAATACTTTTTATATACCGACGACGTCAAATCTTCTAAATCGTCTAATACTTTTTTAAAGTTCTCGTCGTCGACGCCTACTTTATAATTAGAAATATAATCTTTCATACTCTCTAGGTGCGACAAAACGTCTTGAGTATATAATAATTCTTTTTCACTCATAAAAATTTCCTCCTAACATTAGTATGTGGAGGATTAAAATATTAATTCGAAAATATGACGACTATTTTTTGGTAGTTAGAGATATTATTTTAATTTGTCCAACTGGAACACGTTTTGGAGTGTATTTCTTGGTCCCTTCTGTCAATTTGCCGCCCGCTTTGAGAAGACATTTAATTATTATCTCATATTCTCCATTTCCATATTTTAGCAATATTTCGATTAAATGGTAAGTATACTCAATTATCTCTTTGCTAGTAAAGTCTTTTTTAATAGCTTTAATTAAAGAAGCATATGTTTCGTCTCTTTTATTAAAACGGTCAATCAAATCGTGTAAACATATTTCTTCAGTATCGTTAAAACCTTGTAGCGATAATTGTTCCATTTCAGAAAAGTTATCAAATCGTACTAGCGATTCGTGATCAATTGAGGCGAGAAATTCCTCTTCCCGAAAATTACCTTCTTTAATTAAGGGGAAGAAAACATACATTTTATATAAAATATCTATTATATAATATGTTTCAATATGTTCGAATAATAGTTTAGCACCCGTTTTAAAAAGATAAACATAAATATCAAAAGATTTGCATTTAGGAGTGACAGATTCTATTTGTCTTATGAGCTTTTTTAAGCGCACTAGGCTACCTAAGAAACCATAGTTAGAAACAAGAGTGTTAATATATTGTCTTTTTCGATAGTCTAGTTCGTTGGGTGCCATACTTTTATATGGAATTTCTTTGACTTTTTTTTTGATTTCTTCTACACTCATAAGTGTGATGTCGATTTCTTCTCTTATAAATTTTACTACTTGACTCCAATAAAAATCTTCCATATGGTGAACTCCCTTACTAGTCAATTATAAGTTTTCTTTTTATTCTTTTCTACTTTCGATGGCGTCTACTTTTTTATATTTGAGTTTTTTAGGAGTAAACATTTTAGATATAATATCTGTTATAACATAGGCTGTAATATCTTCGACTTCTGTGCTTAATACATTGATATCTTCAGATGTGGCTTCCGTCCAAGTGCCCTCTTTTAAAATTATGTTTTTACTCATATTGTAGATTACTGCCCTTTTCGTCAACTCTTTTACTCGTGGGGTAATTAAGGGCATGACGATGACTAGTTCGCCATCGAAATGTTTATCTTCGGATTGGCAAAAGGCATGTATAACTCTTTGATAGGCCAATTCTCCACTTTGATAAGTTGCAGTATAGGAAGTCGACTTCCCATCATATTTGTAAACAGCTCTTGTTAAAGAAATCCTGTTCGTTAGACTAACTTCTCTATTTTCACCCAGATAATCTATATTGACGTCGATATCTTTGATATACCTATCATATTCTCGATCATCTAGATTTAATCCCTCAAATGGATTTATCATCTGGTCAAATAATTCAAGAACACGAGAAAAGTATTCTCGTTCAAAAAGGAAACTAGAAGTCGAGTCAAGAGGAGTTTTAGGAATCTTTGGGACAGTTTTTGCGATAGGTAGGCGCGATTTAATCGTGCTTTCAACAGCAGATTTCCCGAGTCCATAGTAAGCACTTAAAAGTTCATCGACATGTAAAGACATCTCTTTTTTCTTTTTCTCTATTTGCTCACTTTCGAAAGATTCCAAATCTATAGCAAATTCTTTTTTATATAATTCGATATAGAGAAGAAAGGCGATGAGAGTACGCATAGATTTCATATAGTAGACACGGTGAACACCTTGTTTAAGAACTACTTTATCATCGTAAGTTGTTGGGTCTATCGTTGCTTTAGATTTGTCGGTTTCACCATAGTCGCCATTGGCAAAGGTAACATCTTTATAATTTTTAAATTCATCATAAAAGTGGAGAGCTTCCGCCATCGGTATATTACCGACTGCAATGGTTTTATCGACTCCGTCGAAATAAAAAATGCAATCTTTCCATTTGTACATATCTTGTTTGCTGCCGTCGAACTCATATGTTCCAATTCTTTGACCACCAAACATATCCATTGCAACTTTTAAGCTTACTCTCTTCATCAAAACCACCCTTTAAAACATTAGTTTTCCTTCTATAACGATAATATATCATAAGAGAAAACAAATTTCTACTAATTTTCAAAAATATTAATATTTTTTAGGTGTTTTAAAAAAACAATAACGTGAAAATACTATTTAAACTTTATTTCGGTCGATCCAGTATAGAAGAATCTATCAAAAAAATTTAGTATTTTTGTATTAGGGGCAAGACTTGTGAAAGCAGGATTGATAAATAAACGCGTTCGTTTATTTAAAGGGATGAGACCTCGCATTTGGGCAGTGTCTTTAAATTTTAAGCTTTTCTCTGGCGTGATGAGTCCTCGATTTGGCATTTTCAAAAGTTTGAGAACTTTTTCTAAAAAGAGAAATTGGGTCATGCCATTATGATTGTGACCAGTAACAGCGAGGTCGACGTCGTGAAGTAGCTTTTCTTCATGTAAGTTCTTAATGACATTAGGAAAGTGGCAAAGTAAAATATTCGTTTTAGAAGGATTTAGATTTCTTAAGAAGGCAGTATCTTTCTTATAATCGTCTTTGTTATAATGCAGTTTATAATCTAAAGTAGGATTATAGATACTAACAGTATATCCATCTTCGATGTCGTATATTATTTTGTCTTCAAAGTAAACGTTTTTATACGCCTTAATTTTTTCAAAGAAATATTTGTTAATATATAATAAACTTTGTTGTGGAATTAAGTTATCTTTTTTGGCATTCTCATACCTGTATATATCGTGATTACCTATGGCAATAAATGTTGGGGCGAGAGACCCTAAAAATTTGATAAATTCTGTAAGCGATTTCATAAGTGTAGTATTTTCGAAAATATCCATCGAATCGACTAGGTCACCCACTAGAAAAAAGGCATCACATTTATGAGCTAGATACCTTGTTTCGATGTAAGATTTAGCTTTCGCAATCCTTTCAATGTCGCGTTTCTTGGCTATGTGCATATCGGATAGAACGAAAAAAGTTTTACCTCTTGGACCTTTAGCATCTAAAGTGTATTCGAGAGTTTTCAAAAAAATCATCTTCTTTCATTAATTTTATGTAAAATTTTTTTTACATGTTTTGTTTTCTTATTAATATACGTTCTTTCATTAAACCGAATAAGGCTGATATTAGTGTACATGACTCGAAGATTATGCCTAAAAAAGATTTGATGTACGCATTGTAAATTATTCCTGCGATGCTCGTCGGTACACCCAATACTTTATATATTTTCGTGTTTTTTTGCCAAATCGATACGGTGTAGGTCATCGTCGCGACGACAGACATTAAGCTAAGAGGACCTTCATAAGTCCATATAGAAAATATTATGGACAACAAAAAAAGGATACAAAGTTCTATTATACTCCACTTCGTTATTTTATCGTCTTTTGTCCCCCGCGCCTTATCAATATAAAATAGGCAATTTCGAATAATTCCTAAAACGACCATTGCAAGTCCAGTATATGCTTTCAAGCAGAAATAAGAGATTCCTATTACTATAAATGCAAGTGTATTGGCTAGCAATATCTTCTTATAATCTTTCATTTGATAAGTGATAATTAAAAGAAGATAGTAGATTGCTACTAATACTTGAGACAATATGTATAGAGACGTTACTTCCATGTTAGTCTTTCCTTTCAAAAATTTCCTAATTAATAATAGCACAGAGGTTAAATAAAAATCTACTCTAAAGTAGACTTACTGTTTTGCATCTATGTTCGTATCGATAAGTTTGTAGTAAATGCTTCTCAATGCCCCTTCTTCTATACCTAAATCGCGGAGGATATCATATGATTGATCAATGGTCATTTTGAAGAAGCATTTGTCATCGTTGAGTACTTTTTGAATACTTTTCTGCCTTTTGGTTTTAGCTTTATCATCTTTATAAAGCACGAGCATGTCTTCGTTAATTTTTCTAAGTTTTTCTAGTATCATCTTTTCCCTTCTTTCTTTCGGTAACCTATCTACCATTTCTTCTATAATAAATAATAGCATAATTTGACTAAGTATTCAATGACAAACAGTATGTATTTGGAAAAGCTTTAAAGAAAAAATCAATCTTTTTTCAGACTGATTTAATAATTAATTCGCAGTGTTGCTACGATTTTATCTAATGGTGCCTTGAGGGTTTAGATACCGAACCCTATAATTAGTAGATACTTCTACCTCAATACAACTAAAATATATCAGATTTTTTTGTAATAGTAAACTATTTTTTAACAAATTTATAACATTTATAGCACGATTTTTGTAAGCAAAAATAATATTGATTTTATGCGTATTCATATAGCACGAATTATGCTATAATAAACGCCATTAGGAGGGATTATAATGACTTTAGATAAATTGAGGTATTTATTAACAGAACATAAAGAAAAGTTTTTCTTTACTTATGAAAACTTCAGATTATTAGTTCATCCTTCTGTAACTGGTTATAGAGATTTGTTAAATAAATTAGAAGATGATATAAATTTATTACCAGAAGTAGCCAAAACTTCAGATAATACAGATATAAAATTTTATAGATATGACTATAACGAAAATTTATATTCTAAAAGTGAACTTTTAGCATTTATTTTGGCTTCAATTAGTGAAGATTGGAATATTATAAAAGGTATTGATTTAAGTACTGGTAAATCTCATTTTTGGCTCAAACATGAAAACATAATTTATGATCCCTCACTTGCTGTTATTACAAAAGAGGATATATATTCTAAAAGATTTCAAAAATTAACAGAAATTAAAAAAGAAAAAATCCGTCAATATTTAATTGAAAATAATAATTTATCTAAATTTTACGAAAAAGCAGTACCTAAGATTTTTAGTAAAAGTAAAAATCCTAATTTTTCCATCAATTTTATAAACGGAATAATAGAAAGATTTAATGAGAATATAAAAAAAGAGTATGCATTAGATGAAGATAAAATCGCACATATCAAACAATGCTTTATGCTTGATGATTTTATTGAACTTAGACAAGCGCTTACTCAAAAAAGAAAGAGTTATTTAAAAGGTAGTAATATAGCAGTACATCCATCTATCGATGATAGTATATTAGAAACTATAAAGAGAACAACTAAATGTATATCTTGTTTAATGCAACAAGAATATGATATGCACTTTGATTATTATAATTGGACTTTAGGTAATTGTTACGGATTATCTATAATGTTTAATTTATTTAATGGATGTTTTAAATTAATCCAAGGAGGTATTCCATATCAAAGATATGAACTTGGTATATCAACAAACCATTTTTATCAACATTCATGGTTAGAAAAAGATGATATAGTTTATGATCCTGCCTTAAAAGTAATAACTCCTAGAGATTTATATTATACTTTTGTTCAAAAGCAAGATGAATATTCTAGAGATGAAACAGAAAATATATTACGAAGAATAGGATTCAATTTAACCCATTTTAGAGATTTTATGAATGGAATACAAATTGGCAATGATGAAAGTATAAGAAATAGAATCTTGGCAAATAAGATCGATTCTCCAGAAATGAGAGAAGAGGGAGAAAGATTATTATCGCTTGTTAAAAAATATAAACATTATTAAATTTTAATAATAACAGTTACTAATTTTAGATAATAACTTTTTTTAATCATACAAAAAGTTCCCAAAGACTTGGAACTTAATGAAGCAATAGTACCCTACCTCATT
>CAZLNI010000073.1:0-6691 GCA_964560995.1 uncultured Muribaculaceae bacterium | reverse complement strand
ATTATTAAGAGATGGGAACAACTTTTTAAAATACGTTTATTCATTAATAAAAGATGAAAAAAAATATTACTTATTAATCGACGAAATACAACTGATGGATGACTTCGTTTCCGTTTTAAATTCGTTTCTTTACAAAGAAAACATTGAAGTTTACGTTACAGGCTCTAATGCTAAACTTTTATCAAAAGATATAGCAACTGAGTTTAGGGGTAGGGGTGATGAAATTCATATGTTTCCCCTAAGCTTTATTGAGTATACGAGCGCATTCGAGGGCGATAAATATGAAGCATATGATCGCTACAGTAGATATGGGGGCTTACCTTTAACTTTATCTTTCGATGATGAAAATGAAATTTCTAATTACTTGAAAAAAATATTTGAAGAAACTTATATAAACGATATTATTGAAAGAAATAAAATTTATAATAAAGACGAATTATATGAATTATTAAATGTTCTCTCATCTTCTGCAGGTTCACTAACGAATGCAAATAAACTGGCAAATACTTTTATGAGTGAAAAAAAACTAAAATTGACAGATAAAACAGTTAGCAAATATATAGAATATTTTATCGATGCTTTTATTCTAAATAAAGCTGAGCGATATGATATAAAAGGCAAAAAACATATTAATGCTACCCATAAATACTATTTCGAAGACATTGGCCTCCGCAATGCTAGACTAAATTTTAGACAAAAAGATGATGGACACATTATGGAAAATATTATATATAACGAACTTTTACGAAGAGGTTATAATGTCGATGTCGGTGTCGTTGAAATTAATGAAACAAATGAAAAAGGAGCAAGAATTAAACCTCAATATGAAGTGGATTTTATATGTAATTTAGGTAATAAAAGGATATATATACAATCTGCCTATGAGATAAAAACAGAGAATAAAAAGATTCAAGAAAAGAAATCATTACTTAACATCGATGATTCATTTAAAAAAATAGTCATCACGAACGACGTGGGTTCACCTTGAATTGATGAGTTTGGTATTGTAACGATGGGAATATACTATTTCCTCTTAAATGAAGACTGTCTCGATAAACAATAAAAAAACGAATTCCGAAAAAATTCGCAAATGCGAAAAACTTCGGAATTTTATATTGGGCTAAAATTCTTTAATGCCAAATTCTATACTTTTTGGTATAATTAGTTAGGTGATAATCATGTTAAAAGACATAAAAGGAGTCGGACCGAAGACACTTGGACTTTTAAATAAACTAGGAATCAACACAGTTCAAGATTTAATCGATTATTTCCCATACCGCTATAATACGATAATGCTAACTGCTCTTGTGGATGGCCCTGTCGTCATTGCAGGTATAATCGAAACGACACCCATAACGACATATATAAAAAAGAATTTAAATAAGCTCTCTTTTCGCATCGAAACCGAAGAAAGGCTAGTAAACGTCACCATCTTTAACCGCGCTTTCATGAAAAGTAATCTCAAAAGAGGCCTTACAGTCACAGTTATCGGTGAATATGACGAACATAAAAATACCATCACCGCGAGCAATATCATGCTAAAAGAGATAGAAAAGTCTTTTATTGAGCCGATATATCATACCACAGCAGGAATCAGCTCTAAATTGATAGGGAACTTAATACATAATGCTTTGGAGACACGGCCGCCTATAGTCGACTATATTCCAGAATACATCATTGAGAAATACGATTATCCAGATAAACAAACGGCGACTACGTTCATTCACCATCCCATCGATTTGCAAGCGATAGAAACTTCTATCGAAAGATCTAAATACGAGGAACTGTTTAAATTTATGTTTAAGATAAACTATCTAAAATCGTGTCGTACCGAAGTCGATGGTCTACCACGCACACTTGATGAAGAAGAAGTTCAAACATTTTTAAACTTCTTACCATTCGAACTTACCAAAGACCAATTATCCGCTATTCGCGATATAGTCCGTGATTTACATGCTCCTAAAAGGATGAATCGACTCCTTTTGGGAGATGTCGGAAGTGGTAAAACGATCGTTGCCGTTGCCGCTATATATTATAATTGCCGTTCTCAATACCAAAGTGCGCTTCTCGTACCTACGGAGATATTGGCAACTCAACACTATTTTAATATAACTAAGCTGTTTAAAGATTTCGATATTCGCGTCGAACTTCTAAAAGGAAAAACGCCTAAAAAAGAACGAAACCGCATTATAGAGGACCTTAAAAATGGCTCGATAGACTTGCTGATTGGTACGCATGCCGTCTTAGAAAAAGACATCGAATTTAAGAACTTAGGTCTCGTCATAACAGATGAACAACATCGCTTCGGAGTCAACCAAAGAAGCACATTTCAAAATAAGGGTAAACTTTCAGACATCCTTTACATGAGCGCAACACCCATACCGAGAACTTACGCTTTAACCATATATGGCGACATGGACATTTCCTTAATCAAAACTAAACCTGCCGGTAGACAGGAAATAAAAACGGTTCTAAAAACTAACAAAGATATAAAAGAAGTCTTATTACTATTGTTAGAAGAAATCAAAAAAGGGCACTCGGCCTATGTCATATGTCCTCTCGTCGAGTCGTCGGACGAAACGAATTTGATGGACACCTACACTTTAAAAGAAAAATTAGATAGTGCTTTTTCTAACAAGATTCCAATTGGTCTTCTTCATGGACGCATGAAACCGGACGAAAAAGAACAAGTGATGGAAGACTTTAAAAACGGCAAAACGCGAATACTAGTCTCGACAACCGTCGTCGAAGTCGGAGTCGACGTACCTAATGCCACCATGATGATAATTTGGAATGCTGAACGCTTCGGGCTCGCTTCGATGCACCAATTAAGAGGGCGTATCGGTAGAAATTCTCTCGATTCCTTATGCATCCTTTTAAGTGACAAAAAGGCTGACCGATTGAAAGTATTATGTGAAAGCTCAGATGGCTTTTATATAAGCGAGCAAGACTTTAAGATGCGCGGGGAAGGCGACCTCTTCGGTGTTCGTCAAAGTGGCGACATGGTATTTAAAATTGCCAACCTTCAAGCGGACATGTCTCTTCTTACAAAGGCAAATGTCGATTCACAAAAATTCATCGAAGAAAATCGCGTAGATGACTTTGCAGACTATCCAAAATATAAAGAATTAAAAGAAGCTTTAACGCACTTAGATTAACTATTATAATATGTCTACATCGAGTAAACAAAGCAAAATAATCTATAATAAACGCTGGATATGTGCTAAAATTTAATAGAATATAGAATAATGAGGGAGAGTGTATTTATGCAATACGTTTATTCATTTAAAGAAGGAAATAAAGATCAAAGAGAACTATTAGGAGGTAAAGGCGCCAATCTCGCCGAAATGAAAAATCTGGGACTTCCTATACCAGACGGATTTACTGTTTCGACAGACGCGTGTCACGAATATTATAAAAACGGAAAACAGATATCTCCTGAAATAGAGTTTCAAATACTATCTAAACTTAAAACGCTGGAAACTAGTACGGGTAAAAATTTTGGAGATCCATTAAAACCGTTATTGGTATCCGTAAGAAGTGGAGCACCAGTCAGCATGCCTGGCATGATGGATTCGATTATGAACCTAGGTATCAACGATGCAGTCGCCGAAGAGATGGCTAAGTCTAATCCTCGCATGGCTTACGATTCCTATAGGCGCTTTATCGAATTTTATTCGGAAGTCGTCATGAACTATCCCGTAGAGCTATTCGCAGGCTACCTAGAGGAATACAAGAGCACGAGAGGATATTCTTCCGACTTAGATCTCACTAGTGAGGACTTTAGAGGAATCGTCATCAAATACAAGGACAACTATTTGGAATACGGTGGAGAACATTTCCCACAAGACCCAAAAGTTCAGCTTATGAACACCATCTCAGCTGTCTTTGCCTCTTGGAATAACGATCGCGCCATAAAATATAGAAAATTAGAAGGCATCTCTGATGACTTAGGTACAGCAGTCAACGTCCAAGAGATGGTTTACGGCAACATGAACGACAAAAGTGGTACAGGAGTCCTTTTCAGCCGCAACCCTTCAACAGGGGAAGATGAGCTTACGGGAGAATTTTTGATGAACGCTCAGGGTGAAGACATAGTCTCTGGAATCAGAACGCCTAGTGAAATAAAAGAACTAAAAAATACTCTGGAACCTGTCTACAATCAACTATATACAATTGCCAAAAACTTAGAGAATCATTATAAAGACGTTCAAGATATGGAATTCACTATAGAAAACGGTCAATTATATATCTTGCAAACGAGAAACGGTAAAAGAACGCCGGAAGCTAATGTCAGATTCGCTCTCGCTTTTCTAAGAGAAGGAAAGATAGACGAAAAAGAAGCTCTTCTGCGCATCAAACCTAGCGATTTAGAAGTCCTTCTCAAACCGACTTTTGACTTGGATGCCCTCAAAAATGCTGAAATGCTCACACAAGGCTTAGCGGCAAGTCCAGGCGCTGCCACAGGACACCTCGTCTTTAAGAGTGAAGAAGCTAAAAGTCTAAACGACCACGATTCTATTCTCGTTCGTAATGAGACGAGCGCTGAAGATATCGATGGCATGATATATGCAAACGGCATCCTTACAAAAAATGGAGGCTTAACTAGCCATGCCGCTGTCGTTGCACGCGGATTTGGCGAATGTGCCGTCTGTGGAGCAAGTGAAATAGAAATCGACGATAAAAAGGAGACTATGACGATCAATGGAAAAGTCTTAACAAAAAGCGACTACATTTCCATCGATGGTTCGACGGGTTCAGTATATTTAGGTAAAATACCACTTGCTAATACGGGCGCCAATATGGAACTTTTAGAAGATGTCTTAAAAATCGTCTCTAAATATGAAGGAATCAAAGTTCGTGCCAACGCCGACACCGAAGAAGCGGCCCGTCAAGCTCGCGATTTCGGTGCCGATGGAATAGGACTCATTAGAACAGAGCACATGTTCTTTAAAGAAGAAAGAATCTTAGAAATGCGCAGTATGATACTTGCAACAGATTTCAACGAAAGAGCTAAAGCTTTACGAAAATTAGAATCCTTCCAAGAAGAAGACTTTTATAACATCTTCAAAGTGATGGGTAGCTTGCCAGTTATTATTAGATATTTAGACCCGCCATTACACGAATTTTTACCTAAGGAAGAAAAGGAAATAGAAGCATGCTCTAAGAGTTTAGGCATACCTACAGAAAAAATTCACGAACGTATAGAAGAACTTAAAGAGATTAATCCTATGATGGGCTTCCGCGGAGATCGCCTCGGCATAAAATATCCAGAAATAAGTATCATGCAGACAAGAGCGATAGTTAAGGCTCTTATAAGACTCAAAAGAGAAGGCATAACTGCTAATGCTGAGATGATGGTTCCTCTCGTCGTCGACGTCAAAGAATTCGCCTATATAAAAAGCATCATCGATACGACAGCTCGTAAACTGATGGCTCAAGAAAATATTTCCATCGAATATAAGGTCGGAACGATGATCGAAACACCACGTGCGGCTATTTTAAGTCAAGAGCTAAGTTCAGTAGCAGACTTCTACTCATTTGGCACGAACGATTTGACTCAGTTAACGTTCGGTCTATCTCGCGACGACGCAGGCAAATTTTTAAATAACTATTATGATAAAAAAATCTTAACATTCGACCCTTTTAGTACTCTCGATACTAAAGGAGTAGGGACACTTATGAATTTAGCCAAAGACACAGCCGTTCGCAATATCGAAATGGGCATCTGCGGTGAACACGGCGGAGACGAAAAATCTATCGAATTTGCTAACGAAATTGGCTTAGATTACGTTTCATGCTCTCCATTTAGAGTACCGAGTGCACGTCTCATAAGTGCTAAAATAAAGATTAAACATGGATAGAAGATTCGATGACCCGTTCATGAACATCTTGCCATGTATAGATTTACACGGTGAAACTAGGGATACGATTACAGCCCTAGTTTTAGACTTTATTAAGACAAATATGAAAATGGGCAAATATAAAATTCTTATAATACACGGACGTCACGGAGGTATCTTAAGAAAAGCTACTCATGAATTGTTGAGATATAATAAAGATGTCGAGAGATTCTACGTCTATGGCTCTAACGATGGGGTGACTATTGTAGAACTTAAAAAGGATTAACTACGCATTACAAATTATAAGCAAAAGGACAAAAATATCTAGTAAAAATATTAGAAGTATGCTAAAATAAAGAAGACGATAAAAAAGAAACTAGAAAGAGTGATAACTTATGGCATTTGATAAACTCAAAAAGATGCTTGGAGATACTGATAGCGAAGAAAATTATGTCGATGAAGAAAGTTTTTATACAGTCGAGGAAAATAAAGAAAAAGCCAAAGAACCTAGCAACCAAATGATTTTAGTTGAACCTCGTGCTTATTCTGAAAGTCAAACTATTGCAGACCAATTAAAAACTAAAAATACGGTCGTGGTCAACTTGAAGAGAGTTACAGGAGCGCAAGCCAAAAGAATAATCGATTTTCTAACTGGAACTCTATACGCTATAGGGGGAGACCTTCAACAGATTGGACCTGGTATTTATCTTTGTACACCTAAAAATGTTACAGTTCAAGGTAAGATAAGTTCTGATGATGAAAAATCAAAAAAGGGTGACGACGAAATAGATTGGTAATTACCAAATATAAAGGGTGATGAACTATGGAAAGGTTTAATAGTTCTTTTA
>CAZLNI010000072.1:0-6763 GCA_964560995.1 uncultured Muribaculaceae bacterium | reverse complement strand
CTATTTTCATAATATCCACAAGCGATAATAATAGCCGTTTAGTCCACTTTTGCCCCAAAAATATATATAAGATTTTTTAATACGTATTTCGAAATATATATATTGTTCTGGATTGTGGACGTCGACTTTAGAACCTTCGACATTTTTAAGAACGACTCCACCTAATATCCGGCTTATTTCCATACTCGTAAGAGGATATTCTTTATAGCTACGTTTAGTGCGAACTTTAAATGTCGTAATAGAGACGTCTTCGACGAGTTTTCTCAAGTTCTCTTTCAAGTCTTCGATATCGATCGAATCGTATTCATAGCCAATGATTATCTCGTGAATACCAAATACGTTTTCTAAACGCTTTTGGACTACCTCTAAATCACTTGCAAAGATGAACATGCGTCCGTTGTCATATTCGATTTTAAAATCTATTCCCGAAAGAGAAGCTTCGATATTTTTCTTAAGCGTTTTTAAAAAGAATTTGATGTTTCCCTTCTTTGTAGTCAGTTCGCCATATTTTATTATTATCAGTTTATTCATTTTCACACCCGAGTTCCAATAGCTTATTATACACTATATCGAAAGAATATAAAAACTTATTTATATCATCGAAACTCGTCAAATGTGATAGAGATACCCTTAGAGAAGTCTCTGCGCGTTTTTGGTCGTTGTAAATAGCCATAATCGTCGAAGAGGTACCACCTTTTGAGCAGGCCGTATTGGAACCGATATAGATATCTCTTTTTTCTAAAGCGTGAATAAAAGTTTCCGGTCTTATCGACATGAGGCTCATGTTGAAGATGTGTGGTATCGAATAATTCGTCTTATTTATCATGATTTTTGGATATTTAGCAATTGTAGAAGTCAATTTGTCGTTTAAGAGTTTGACGACTGATTCGTTTTTTGTCTCGTTTGTAATCGCCAATCTGAGAGCTTTAGAGAAAGCGATGATGAGCGGTACACTTGGTGTTCCTCCTCTTAGCGTTCCGTCTGTTCCGTGAATAATCGGTTCAATGTTTATTTTTTCGCTTTTATAGAGCATGCCTATACCTTTAGGTCCATATATTTTGTGTCCCGACATCGATGCCAAATCGACATCATGAAGGTTGACGTTAACTTTGCCGACTGCCTGTGTCAAATCCGAATGGAAGACTGTATTCTCGTTTTGTTTCTTGATAATTTGACGTAGAGTCTTTAAAGGTTGGCGAATGCCGAGCTCACTGTTTACACCTACAATTGAGACTAGTATCGTATCACTAGTCACTTTGCGAGCTAAGTCGTCGAAATCGATTAAACCCTCTTTAGTATTCTCGACATAAGTTATATTAAAGCCTAACGTTTTAAGATAGTCGCATATACCGTATATAGAAGGATGCTCTAATTTAGAGACAACTATCGTTTTGCCCTTTTTGGCATTTTTAAGACAATAGCCGACGATGGCTAAATTGTTAGCTTCCGTCGCTCCACTCGTATAGATAATCTCTTCAATCTTTATATCTAACAGTTCGCTTATCTGCTTCGTCGCACTAGTTAAAAGTTCATTAGACTTAGAGCCTAACGAATGTAAAGAATTCGGATTTCCAATATAATCTCTAGTAACTTTTATATAGCTATCTAAAACTTCTTTGCTTACTGGAGTCGTTGCCGAATAATCTAAATATATCATATGTAATTCACCTACCTTTATAGTATATCATAGATAAGACGAGACTACCAAGAGAAATCGCAAAGAAAAACTCGAACTAGAACTTTTATTCTAAATAGGAAGAGCCCTTATTGTTGAACAAAAAAGACACTTAATTCTTTATTGAATTAAATGTCTTTTTATAATGTGTTCTCATTTTCTATCTTTTTTTGAGCGATTTGCCTGTCATTTCGCGAGGTTTAACTAGACCTAAAAGATCTAATAAAGTCGGCGCAATATCCGCTAAAGTACCACTTTCTAGTTCAAAACCTTTTTGACAAACGACAAATGGCACTTTCTCTAGAGTATGTGACGTGACCGGTTGATGATTTTCATCCCACATAGTATCGCAGTTACCATGATCGGCGGTGACGACGAGCAATCCGCCTTTTTTTTCGATACAAGCAAATATTTCGCCTAAACACTCATCCATCGTCTCGACCGCTTCTATAGCTTTATCGTATTTGCCAGTGTGTCCTACCATATCTCCGTTCGCAAAATTTAAGATGACGACATCATAGATGTCTTTTTCTAGTTCGGATAGAAGTGTTTTCGTAATCTTATGGGCACTCATCTCTGGCATTAAATCGTATGTTGCGACTTTAGGTGACGGGATAAGAATTTTCTTCATATCGTCGTATTCTTTCTCTTCTCCTCCGTCAAAAAAATATGTGACGTGTGCGTATTTTTCTGTTTCAGCAATGCGTAACTGGGCAAGAGAATTCTTATGAATATATTCGCCAAAGCCGTTTTTTAAATCGGCATCAACAAAAGCATAGGGGCACTTTACTTGCTCGGTTACCGGAAACATCGTTAAAACCTTAAGGTTCTTTAAATCTTTTGTTTTCAAAGGAGAGGCTGTCGGATTAGTTAGTGCTACAAATAATTCACGCAGTCTATCTTTACGGAAATTAAAAGTTATTACCCCGTCATCGTCTGCTATGCCGATAGGTTTGATGACACTTGGTAAAATAAATTCATCTGTCAAACCACTTTCGTAATTGGCATCTATTGCCTCTATTACATTATCATATTTTGGTCCGATACCGTTTACGATAGCCTCATAAGCTGGCTCTACGCGGTCGTAGTTGTTATCTCTATCCATACCGTAATGCCTACCAGTTATAGTGGCGATTTCTCCGATACTTGATGTCTCTATCTTTTCTATAAGTGCTTCGACATACTTCTTCGTACTCTTATAGTTGGTGTCTCGTCCATCAGTGAATAGATGATAATAAACTTTCTTTATTCCTTTAGCGCGTAGCAAATCGATTAAAGCGAAGAGATGATCGATGCTAGAATGAACTCCTCCATCCGAGAGAAGTCCAATGACATGAAGATTAGAATCGTGCTTCTTCACGTGCTCTAAAAGATTTAAGATTTCTTCATTTTTATTAAAACTCTTATCGGCAATTGCACGATTTATGACTTCTATAGGCTGATATACAGTTCGCCCAGAACCGATTGTCATGTGCCCTACTTCGCTCGTCCCAATTTGTCCTAAAGGCAATCCGACAGCTTCGCCGCTCGCTTCCAATAAGCTGTGCGGATAGTTGTTCCATAAATAATCGAAAGTAGGTTTTGTAGCGTTTTTAAAGGCATTTCCGTCTGTTTCTTCGCGAATACCACATCCATCTAATATACAAAGTACTAATGGTTTTTTCATCGTCGACCTCTATTCTATTCGATAACGCTTTTATCTTTTGCTTTGAGTTCATCGTCCAAATCGTATACGACGAGTGTTCCTGCCGGCATCTCGAGTTCGCTCATTTTCTCATCCGGTATATCTTCTAAGTATTTCGTTAAAACTCTTAAGACGCTGCCACTTGCTACGATGAGAATATCTTCACCGACGCGCAAGAAAGTACTGATTTCACTTTCAAAATATTCGACTACGCGATCATAGACGTCTTTTTGACTTTCAGATAAAGGCAATTTAAACTTTAGAATGTCGCTATATTTAGGGTCATTTCCAGGAAAGCGTTCATCGGAAATAGATATTTCTGGCGCTTTCTCTGTAAAGCTTCTACGCCACTTAGCAACCACGTCTTCTCCATAGATTTTTTTTGCTTCCTCTTTATCCATGCCTTCTAAAACGCCATAATGCTTAGGATTTAAAAGATAAGACGCTCTCTTCTTATATGTTTTACCTGTCTCTTCTTCGATATAATTTACAGTTTCCTTATTCCTACTTAACACCGAAGTGAAGGCAATTGAAAAATCAATATTCAACTTGGCAACTCTTTTTCCGAGCTTGTGGGCTTCCTCGATGCCATTAGGTGATAGAGGAATATCTGTCCATCCCATAAATTTGTTTTCTTCGGACCAAGCCGTCTTACAACTTCTAGCTAAAACTAGTTTCATAAAAAACGCCTCTTCTTTCTATTATCTTTACGATAATAATTATAGCAAGAATAGGCGTCAAAGTCATCTTTTAATTTTTTTGTTTTACATAATTATTCGTCACCATTTTTATTTTTAAATTGGATAACGATAGGAGTACCTTCCAGTTCGAAGTTGCTCCTAATAGTATTTTCTAAATATCTTTTATAACTGAAGTGGACTAGTCCTTTATTGTTTACGTTCATAGTAAATTTTGGCGGTTTTATGCCCGACTGATTTACAAAGTATATTTTGAGGCGTCTACCTTTATAGCTAGGTGCTGGATGTAAAAGTTGAGCATCTCCGATGACGTCGTTTAGTATGCTCGTCTTGATGACACGATTAGCGTTCTCATAAGCTGAGATTATCTCTGGCATGAGGGTATGAATTCTCTTTTTAGTCTTGGCGCTTAAGAAGACGGCTTTAGCATAAGGTGCAAATTGAAACTCGTTTTTGATACGGCTCTTCCAAGCAGAGATAGCGGAGTCTTGATTTTCGACCAAGTCCCACTTGTTGACCGCTATAACTAAACACTTCCCTGCTTGGATAGCATAAGAGGCGATATGTTTATCGTGTTCGATGATGCCCTCTTCGGCGTTTATGACTAAGACACAGACATCCGATTCTTCGATAGCTTTTAAAGTTCTTATTAAGCTAAACTTTTCGACGGCTTCGAATATTTTACCTTTCTTGCGGAGTCCTGCCGTATCGACGATTATATAAGGATTCCCCTCGTAATTGAACTTCGTATCGATGGCATCCCTCGTCGTTCCCGCGACACTTGAAACAATGACTCGTTCTTCGTTTAATAAAGCATTTACAAGACTACTCTTACCCGTGTTTGGTCTGCCGATTAAGGAGAATCTCAATATATCATCTTTAGGTAAAGTTACATTTTCGTTCCAGTCCGCCGTAATCTCTTCTAAAAGTTCGTCTATTCCTAACTTATGTTCTGCGCTTACTGGGATTACTATTTCAAAACCCAGTTCGTAGAAAGAATATATGTTATCTATCCTCTTTTTATTGTCGATTTTGTTCACGGCGACGACTACTTTTTTATTAGATCTTTGAAGTATCGCAGCGATTGCTCGATCGTTTTCTGTTATATCGGTAAGTCCATCTACGACGAAGACGATGACATCCGATTCTTCGATGGCCATTTCAGCTTGTATTTTGACGCGTTCGTTAAAAGCCTCGTTCGAAAGGTCTATGCCTCCCGTATCGATTAGATGAAAAGTTTTGTTTTTATAAGTTACTCGACCATAAATGCGGTCTCTCGTTATACCTGCTTCATCCATTATAATAGACTTCTTCTCACCGATAAGTCTATTGAATAAGGAACTTTTGCCCGTATTTGGTCTACCTATTAGAGAAACTGTATTCATAATATACTTCCCCTTTCTCGTTAGTTATTTTATCATAAATATCGAATAAAATCTACGCATAGAAAAGAACGCTTGTTAAGCATCCTTTATTACTTTTTTATCTACTGGTTGTATTTTCTTAGCATTTCCTTTTTGAATATCGCTTACAGGTTCTTCGATGAGATAACCATCAGCATCGAAATAGACCGTCTCATCATTCTTATTACATACAAATCTGTCGTTTTCCCAAACGATATGGTCATATTCGAAATCGATACAAATATTACCTTCCATCGTCTCAAGTACACCAAATACCATAGTATCATCCTTTTTGTACGAAATGATGATTCTCGTTTCATTAACTACGAGCTCTGCACTAGCAAAGTGACCATCTATGAGTGGACTGATGTTGCCATCTTGATCATATTTGAAGATGAGTGTTCCCACATCGTCATTACATGTAATAATCTTTTGACTAAATTTTACGTCTTTATAATCTCCTTCAAGAACAACTCTTCCTTGAAGATTTTGCATAGTTAAATGGTTACCTAAACGTATAAGAAGCAATTTCTCTTTTGCATTATAGTGAAACTCAAATTCTTCTTTACTTTTGCATTTATAAACACATCTACTCTGTAAGGATATACGGTATTCCGTCTCGCCATCAACGTTTTTAGTGCTCACGAAGAAATCATCTACACAATCGAACGTATTTACACCCTCCGCAATTAATTCTGTTTCAGGAGAATAGACATCGAAAGTTCCATCTTCTTTTATACCCAATAACATAGTAGTACCGCCTTGATATTTAACATACTTCGTTTTAATACTTTTATATGGTTCAGATTCGACTAATTCAAAAGTTCTTGCAAGCCAATCACTATCTAAAGGTTTACAAAGTATAATTTTTTTCGTACTATCTATCATAGGTACCGTTAACAATGCTCTATATCCATTAACGAAACACACCTCTACATCTCCATCGCCTATTTCTTTTTTAAGTGCACTGCCATATGTATCGAATTTATCGAAGACTAATTCAAAGCCTTCTCCTTTTCTTGCCTTAAAAATGTTCAAATCTTCGGTTGCCCATATTTTTTTAGGCTTTTCATCTGCACCATTGATTAGTTTATCAATTTTTAGACTAGACATAGATGGTTTCATCAAATAATCTAAACTGACTCGGAATATTAAAGGAGCTGCCACACGATATAGGCTATATTTTTGTTCATCAACTGCTTCAAAGTATTGTGCATCTTTTTTATGTAAGAATCCATCATCATAAGAGAGTATAATCGTATAAGAATCTGCTGGAGGAAGTGTATAATTTATTTTTAAATGT
>CAZLNI010000071.1:0-6788 GCA_964560995.1 uncultured Muribaculaceae bacterium | reverse complement strand
AAAACCATATTTTAGTCCACTCTCGATGGTTGCTACTATGACCGAAGAATGCGGTGAAGTCGCGAGAGTATTAAATCATATGTACGGTGATAAAAAGAAAAAAGACGGCGAAAATTTAAAAAATCTAGAAGAAGAGCTTGGCGACTTACTGTTTACAATTATTTGTATCGCGAACGATCAAAAAATATCTTTAACTAAAGCACACGAACGAAAACTAGATAAAATTTATAATAGAGATAATAATCGCTTTAAGAAAAAATAATTAAATAATTTTGATAAAACAATTTAAATTCATAAGAAAAGAGGCAAGTGAAATGAATAAAATAAAGCTTTCTAATCTATTATTGCTCATCACTGTAATAGCTGTTTTTTTAGTCATTAGCAAACTTC
Source organism: uncultured Muribaculaceae bacterium (assembly GCA_964560995.1). Taxonomy (GTDB): domain Bacteria; phylum Bacillota_I; class Bacilli_A; order RF39; family UBA660; genus RUG11867. The sequence goes on along the minus strand of CAZLNI010000071.1, from coordinate 6,398 downwards.
ACATAATTACATATAACAAGATTAAAGAAGAAGAACGTATAAAAAAGGCCATTATTAAGGTTGAATTAGTCGACGACTTGACAATCGATTTTGCTTCTAAAAAGAGAGTGTCAGAATTTATCGCATCTATAAATGGAGACGTCGTCGATGACTATGAAATAAATACGATAGATTTAGGAAAGAAAGAAATAAAGTTTCATTTCATAAACGAAGAAGGCATCAAAGTTCCTTATTCTTTCGAAGTAGAAGTGAAAGATCAAACGCCACCATTTATTTGGATTCAAGACGATTACTATATAACTACCTCTTTTACGGGAACGATCGAGTCGCGTGTCATATGTGTCGACAATCTAGATGATGAACCAGTATGCCAAGTGAAAGGTAACTATAGTACTAAAATCCCAGGAACATATAAGCTCATCTTCCACGCTCACGATTTCGAAGGGAACAGTACAGATATTCCGTTTAATTTACATGTCTCTTTGCCGAGCACCAACACAACTCCTTATACTCCCAAACCAGATCGCTATACGGAGATGATAAAACTTTTCAAAAATGAAAATACGTCTTTAGGAATCGACGTTTCATCTTGGCAAGGCGACATCGATTTCGATCGAGTCAAAAAGGCCGGAGTCGAATTTGCCTTTGTCCGCGTCGGTTCAAAATGGGGTAGCGACGGAGAGTACTTTTTAGATTCTCGTTTTGAACGCAATATGGAAGGTTTTTCTAGAATAGGAATACCAGTAGGAGCATATTTCTATTCCTATGCTCGCAACGAAGAAGAAGCAAGACGCGATGCAGAATGGACGATTGAAAGATTAAAAGAATACGATGTAGATTTACCCGTTGCATTCGACTTCGAAGATTGGTCTAATTATAATAGCTATAAAATGAGTCTATATAAGCTCAATAGAAACGCTAAAGTATTCATCGAAACTCTAGAAGAAGCAGGCTACGAAGGCATGCTCTATGGCAGTGTAAGTTATCTTAACAGAATGTGGGATAAGGATTACGACACGATTTGGGTAGCCCATTACACGACGAAAGCTGATTACAAAGATAGTTTCAAATATTGGCAGTTTTCTTCCGAAGGAATAGTAGACGGCATCAACGGTTTTGTAGATTTGGATGTGATGTATAAATGAGAAAAAAGAGAGCATTAATTACAGGAGGTGCTAAAGGCCTCGGTAGAGCAATCACGGTAGAGTTTGCCAAACATGGATACGATCTAATTATTACTTATCTTAGTAGTGAAGAGCAAGCGCGGGAAATGAAAGAACTATTAGAAAAAGAATACCCCGTAGAAGTAATACTAGCCAAAATTGACCTAGCAAACACAAACGAAATCGAGAGTTTTACGCGACAAATTGAAGACTTAGATGTGATCGTAAATAATGCCGCCTATTATAATGATGATAAAATACTTAATAAGACAGCAGAAGATTTTCTCGAGACATATCGCATCAATGTCGTAGCCCCTTTTTTACTTTCAAAACATCTTTATGAACAGCTAAAGAAGAATAGGGGAAGCATCGTCAATATATCTTCTACTAATGGCATTGATTCGATGTATCCAGAAAGTGCCGACTACGACGCATCCAAAGCAGCTTTATTGAATTTAACGAAAAATCTAAGCTTAGCGTTCGCTCCTCATATTCGTGTAAATGCCATTGCCCCCGGCTGGATTGAGACAGAAGCAACTTTTGACATGGAAGGAAAATTTAAAGAAAGAGAACTTGCGACGATTTCGCTAAAGCGTTTTGCTAAACCAGAAGAAATAGCCAAAGTCGTATATTTTGTCGCAAGCGACGACGCCTCGTATATGACGGGGTCGATAATAAGAGTTGATGGAGGAGATAATCGTGGAAATAGATAAAATAATATCTAAAGCTGAAGAAGAACTTAAAGAGCAATTCGCCAAAATAGATGAACTAGTATACCATAATAGCCACAAAGTGCTAAACTCTTTTCATGAAGAAAACATCAGTGAAATACACTTCAATTCGACGACGGGATATGGATATAATGATTTAGGTAGGGATGCAATAGAGAGAGTATTTGCCCGCGTACTCGATGCCGAAAGTGCTCTTGTAAGAACCCAGTTTATTTCGGGTTCACATGCTTTAAACGTCACTTTCTTCGCCCTTCTAAGGCCGCATGATACCATGCTTTCTATTACGGGTTTGCCATATGACACACTACACGAAGTTATCGGAATTAAAGACAACGACAGTTCCCTTAAATCTTTTGGAATAAACTATGAACAAATCGATTTAAAAGGCGACGACTTTGATGACGAAAAGATAATCGAAACTTTAAAAAGAAAACGCTATAAACTTGTCCACATCCAAAGGTCGCGAGGATACTCGAATAGAAAGAGTCTAACTATCGATAAACTAGAACGCATTATTGCTAAGATAAAAGAGGCTTCGCCTTCGACGATTATAATGGTCGATAACTGTTATTGTGAAATGTGTGAGTACACTACACCTACAGGTGTCGGAGCTGACATAATGGTCGGCTCGCTTATCAAAAATTTAGGCGGAGGCATCGCCCCTAACGGAGCCTATATAGCGGGGAAGAAAGAACTGGTTACACTTTGCGGCGAAAGACTGACGCTGCCAGGAGAAGGATTAGAAGTTGGACCCACACTCGGCATCAACAAAGATTTTCTAAGGGGCCTTTACATGGCACCAAGTGCAGTAGCATCAAGCCTAAAACTTTCCGTTCTAGCTGCCCATATCCTCGAGCAAAAAGGTTTCCAAGTTTCACCTCGATACGACGAACCACATGCCGATATAGTTCTTATGATAACTTTTAACGATAGAGACAAACTGATAAAATTTACACAGGGAATTCAAGCCGGTTCTGCCATAGATGCCCATGCGGTACCTCAGCCTACCAAGATGCCAGGATACGATGATGAAATCATCATGGCCTCTGGTAGCTTTACGCAAGGTTCATCGATCGAAGTCAGTTGTGACGGACCGCTGAGAGCCCCCTTTAATGCTTATTTACAGGGAAGCCTCACCTACGAGTACGCCAAATTAGCGCTCGAAAAAGCCCTTACCTTTATGGAGGAATCATGATATTAAACGGAAAAGAGTACGACGTAAACACATTAGTTAAAAACTTAGATACTATATCTCATTCTTTTGTCAAAGTAGGTAACTTGATGCTTACTAAAAGAGAAATAGAGATACTCAAAAAAAATTTCATCCAATACGAGACAGCCAATTCTCTTCAAGACCTTAGGATAAAAATTCAAGCTGTCATGGAAGATGACACGGTTGATGAAGATGATGCTTACGAATTAGAATATGTTTTAGACAGCATTAGTGAGCGAGATTATTATGACTACAACTCGCACAAAAATTAACATTGCCCACAGAGGACTTTGGGATGAATCCGCGCCAGAAAATAGCTTAGGCGCTTTTCAAAGGTGCATAGACGAGAAAATCCCAATTGAACTTGACGTCCACCTTTTAAAAGATGGTACTTTAGTCGTCTTTCATGACGACAGCTTATATAGGATGACTGGCTTAGACCGAAAAATTAAAAAATGCACTTATGATGAAATAAAGGCTTTACCATTAAAAGGCACAGAGTTTACGATTCCGACGTTCTCGCAGGTCTTAAAATATGTTGATGGTCGTGTCCTTTTGGACATAGAAATCAAAACCGATGTCAAAAATTTTAAAATATGTTAAGCTCTTGCTTAGGAGTTATCCTCTTATTAGGGAGATTTTATTCTAAAATCGTTTAGTCCGTTTCACATCGCCTGGTTTAGATTTAAACGACCTAAATATATTAGAGGCTTGCTTGTTTCAAAATTAAAGAATGCTCAACTACCTAGATTTGTCAAATGGCTTTTTCATACGATGAAATTTAACTTTTTAGCTAAACCTCAATTCATAGCATTTGACTATCGCGATTTACCAGATAAGAGGATAGAAAAATTACACGAGAAAGGGATGCCTATCTATCTATGGGTTATTAGAGATGACGAATATCAAATCTCATATGACGGCATAATTTATGAAAAACTAACCGACAAAAAAGACGTTTAACTACTCGCTAAACGCCTTTTTTGTGTAAAACTATGTAATTATCCACAATTTAAATCTACATTTCTAGAAAGTATTCCCTATACCAAAGTAGAAACGAATAAATAGTATAGATTTTTCTATGCGTCTCTTTCCTTTTATAGTAATGGTCATCTAACAACTTTAAAATAGCCTTTCTATCAAAGAATTCTTCTACATAATCTTTCTCAAATTCGCTCTTAATAATAGAATAGTACTTTTCTTCATACAGATAATTTTTGAAAGGCACTAAAAATCCCAATTTAGGTCTATCGAACCACTCTTTAGGTATCTTCGTCGCAGCTGCCTGTCGTAACAAATGCTTTCCTATATCGTTCTTTATTTTATCTTTAGTTCTCAATTTCTCCGCAAGTGCGAGAACTTCTTTATCGAGATAAGGTACTCTTAACTCTAAAGAGTGTGCCATCGTCATTTTATCTGCTTTAAGTAAAATGTCGTTAGGAAGCCACAAGAACATATCCAAATATTGCATCTTCGTAATGTCATCTAATCCACGAACTTTATCGAAATAAGGTTTCGTTATCGTCCAAGAATCCGGTCCCTCCAAAAACTCATTTTTGACAATTCCGTCTAATTCGTTTGAATCGAAAATTCTAGCTTGACCGATATACGTTTCTTCAAGGTCCTTGCTACCTCTTATTATAAAATGCTTTCCTTTAAAATTAGGCAATTTATTTACTATTCTAGCGTTCATCTTTCTAAGCACTTTAGGTAGCTTTCTATATAACCTAATCGACAGTTTATAATTATATGTATCGTAACCTCCAAATAACTCATCCGCGCCTTCGCCAGATAGCACAACTGTCACATCCTTTTTAGCAAGCTCGCTCAAGAAGTAAAGTGGTACAGAAGATAAATTCGCGTGCGGTTCATCAGAATAATACTGAACTTTTGATAAGGCACTAAAAAATTCATTGGCATTTATCATCTTCTTTGTATTCTTGATACCAAACTTTTCACTTAAGACTTGGGCTCTATCTGTCTCATTAAATCCCGCTTCTTCGAATCCAACTGTAAAAGTATCATCTGGTTTCAACAATGAAACTATATAAGAAGAATCGATACCGGAACTCAAAAATGAACCTACCTCTACGTCGGAGATTTTGTGATACTTTACAGATTCGGCAATCGTCTTGTCGACCTCTTCTACAGTAACTCCACCTTCATTTGTAAATTGAATATCGAAATATTCCAAAGGCTCGATTTTGTCTTTATCTTCTAATTTATACTTGATGTAATGGCGAGGCTCCAATTTATAAACCCCTTTAAAGAAGGTTTCTACTAATGGATTATATTGAAACTCTAAAAAGGGCTTTAGAGCATCTTTATTAACTTTTTTTATAAAATTTGGATTATCTAAAAACGACTTTATTTCACTTCCAAACATAAAAGTTTCGTTCATATAGGCGTAATATAGAGGCTTGATACCGAATATGTCGCGGGCAAGAAACAATTCTTTCTCTTTACGGTTCCAAATTGCAAAGGCAAACATTCCTCGCAACTTTTTTAATATGTCAACTCCATACTCTTCATAGCCGTGCAGAACTACCTCTGTATCACTTTTTGTTTTAAAGACATGACCTTTCTTCAACAATTCTTCTTTGATTTCTAAAAAGTTATATATTTCGCCGTTAAACATTATTACCAGTGATTCATCCTCGTTATAAATAGGTTGGCTACCACCTTCTATGTCTATAATCGAAAGCCTTCTAAATGCCATGTTTATTTCGTCATCTTTATAAAGCCCTTTCGAGTCGGGGCCTCTATGGATAATTCTCTTGCTCATCTCTTCGATGACATGACCATCTTTATTTTTTTTATTTAAATATCCCGTGAATCCGCACATATCGTTAATCCTTTCAAAGTATCTCCATTATACCATATTATGATTCGCATTGCATTAATTATAAGTATGTCCACGCATATGTCAATTATCAAATTTACGAAAGTTCGTAATAAGTGAGAATTTAAAAAAGAGATTAAGTCGGGTATAATTAATTTAGGAGGCAGTTTTTAAAATTTTGCAGGATTTTGCTTTAAATTAGTACATTTGTTTGGATTTTTGTCCACTTTGGAAGAAAAAAATGAGAAAAATCGAATTCATCCGGAAAAATAATAGTAGAGGGTCATAATTATCCCCTCTTAGATAGGAGACTGAGATGGAAGTAATTCTCAAAAAAGAATATGGACAATTAGAAGACTATGTCTATGATAGTGTTGGTTCTTTTGTTGGCAAAATAGTCGCCCCTATGTTGAAGGATGGCAAAGTTGAACTAGAAGCCGACGAGTTAC
>CAZLNI010000070.1:0-6801 GCA_964560995.1 uncultured Muribaculaceae bacterium | reverse complement strand
TTTCTTATGGATAAAATTTATAGAAATAAAGATAAGGAAAAATATATGGAATTTGCCAAAGAATTATATGAGCATGGCGCATTGGATATAACTGACTTTGAGTTAATTACTAATCCTAATAAATCTAATCATTCCAAAGAATATCACACAATAGAAAAAGATGATATTGAGCGATAATACTCTTTATCATCTTAATTTTTTTGAGTAAAGAAAGAACTTAAATACATTGTAAATAGTTGAATATATCAACTTTACCAAGGCATATCTATTACAAATAATGCTGTTGGTTGACCTACTAATTGAACATCAAATTTTAAACTAGGCTCAACTTTACTACTTGCATTATGAATTCTAAAAGATATTTGCCAACCATTATCCATTATAAGTTCTAATGTTGTTGTAGAGTTTTTCTTAAAGTCTAATTCTACTATGCGTGTTGGTAATTCTAGTATTTGAACTTCTTGTTCTGGTTTATTAACTTTAGCATCTTGATTTAAAGTACCATACATATTAAAAGGTATAATTCTAGTAATTCTTTGTGAGTCAATACCAATTAACTTATAGAAATCGTTAATACCTATTAAATAACTTATCATTTTTTTAGTAACTTCAGAATCGTATTCTTTATATTTTCTATTTAATTCTTCCATAAAAGCTTTTAATATTGGAACATAAAATTTTCTATCTTTATCCTCAATATCACGCCACATTACTTTTTGTTCTTTTAACTGTTTTAACTCTTCAAAGTACGGTTTTATTTCATCAAAATAATCTTTAGAACACGGAATATTAAACCATTTCTTTCCAAAATCTAAATCCATAGATAATCTTGAATGTTTCAATGCGTAATGATTGTGTTTTACTGAAATACCAATTTCCCAATCAATCGATTTTCTAATAACAAGTACATCTCTTACATCTCCGCTAATTCCTGCATCATCTGATTGCAATGAAATTCTCAAGTCATCTGAACCATCTTCTATTATTCTCGGTTCCATAGTTAATATTGCATTTATTCCAGCACTTGCAGACTTTAACATTGTATTTCTTTCATTTTCAGATATACTATTAAATCTTTCTCTTGCTATTTTCATACTTGAATTTTCTTCAATTATTACATTCCTATATTTAGATACTATCTCTTGAAGTGAAATAACACAAGCATATTCATAAGCTTTTCCATTCGTAGTAGAATGATTAGTTATTTGTCTTGGCATAAATCCTCCTTTATTTTTAACGCAATATAATATGCTAAATTAACTGGAACAGCATTTCCAATCATTTTGTATGCATCAGATAAATCATTATACTTAAATATATAACTATCTGGAAATGTTTGTATTCTAGCACATTCGCGTACGCTTAATCTTCTATATAAATTTTCCTTCCCTGGTACAAATATTCTCTTATTTTGGGATATGAACTGCATTTTTGGTGCTTGTGGATGGATTGGTGCATGTCTAGCACCTGCTTGAATGGTAAATGAGGGTTCATCCCAACTTCTAACTCTATTTCTAGACATATAAATTGTGGAATAGCCGCCAGTAAAATATTCATGATTTGGAAAACATAAATTATCTCCATTTGTTTTGTTTTTATCTTTAGCTGGTAATGGTTCTCCTAAATCAGATATTGCATCCTTTAAGGTTAATTTTTTCTTCTGTGGTTTTGGAAATTCAAACTTCTTTTTTAAATCTTTTCTAAAACCTACAATTATTACACGACTTCTATCTTCTGGCACATCAAAATCATTCGCATTTACTAATTGATAATTTACATTATATCCAGCTTTAGTAAAAGACTTAATAAATCCTTCAAACGCCTCTTTATGTTTAGGATTCAAGATTCCAGGTACATTTTCTACTAAAAAGAATTTGGGCTGCTTGATTTCTAAAATTCGAATATAGTCATAAAATAGTTTTCCTCTTGAATCATTTATACCTCTACCAGCTCCAGCTTCAGACCAGCTTTGACATGGTGGTCCTCCAATAATACCATCTGCATCTGGTATTTCTTCAGCATTAATATTAACAATACTTCTTCTATCTAAAACTGTATTAGGAAAATTAGTTTCAAAAGTTTCCCAAATTTTAGAATCATATTCATTAGCCCATATTGTCTTAAATCCAGCTTTTTCAAACCCCAAATCTAATCCTCCAGCACCACTAAACAAAGAAACTATATTCATTAGTACACCTCCTCATGTATTTTTATTTAGACTACTTGCATGAAATATTATAACATAAAATACTGATTTTTCCGAGATATTTTATACAATATGTGTTATAATATTTAACTAGTTTAAAACAAAATTACTAGCGATAATTTTAGAAGGGAGTTTTATTAGATGGATGAAACAAAACTAAATAATATTTTTAATAATTTTATTCATTTTAGTAATATAGGCTTTAAAGCAAAACAACAATATATCGACATATATAATGATTATGATAATAAAATTAAACCTTATTTTATTTATTTTCATCAGGAACTTGATGAATTATTAAGATATATGAATGATCGTGTAAGTAATGGGCACTATACTGCAAATGAAAGTAGAGAATTAATTTATATAATTGAGCATATAAATGAGTTACAAGCAACTTTAAAAAATACTAACTATTCATTTTCTCTCGATGAAGATTATAAAAAATGTATTGATTATTGTTACACTTTTTTAAGTACCTCTGGAGGAAGTGAAATCCCGAAAGAATATAAAAAGATTACTCTAAAAAGATATGAGCCAATTTTTAAAATTAATGAAAGTTTAATAATAAATAAACCAAAATCTCTAGAAAAAGTTAAATTAAAACTAAAAGGAAATGGTGCTTATGCTAATGTTTATGCTTTTAACGAGCCATTAACAAATAAAAAATTTGCTATAAAAAAGTTAAAAAAAGATATAGAAGAGAAAGAACTTCAAAGATTCAAATTAGAATTTGAAAAAATGAATTCAATATCAAATCCATATATTTTAAAAGCATATACATACAATGAAGAAGAGAATAGTTACATTATGGAATACTGTGATTATACCTTGAAGAATTACATATTATCCAATAACAACAAAGATTTTATGACTTTTCAATATAGAATGAATATTGCTCTTCAATTTTTAAAAGGTTTAAAATATTTACATAGTAAAGATATGTATCATAGAGACATTAGTTTTAATAATATTCTTATCAAAGAATTTGATGATAATTTCATTATTGTTAAAATATCTGATTTTGGACTACTTAAAGATCTAAATTTGGAATTAACTAGAACAGATTCGGAAATTCGAGGAACAATAATTGATGATACTTTAACTAGTTTTAAAGATTATAATATAAAAAACGAAATATATGCTATAGGTGTAGTCTTATGGTTTATTTTTACAGGTAAGACTAATTTAAAACTTGATGACAGCAAAATTGCCAAGATTGTCAATAAATGTATAACAAGAGAACTTGATAAAAGATATAACAATGTTGATGAAATAATACAAGAAATTAGATTAATTAGTGATAATAATACAGAAATCAAAACAATTAATAGTCCAAAAAATAAAGTACATTTTAAAGTAGATAAAATTAAAAATAAAAATGGACTAAATATAGATGATCGTGCTTTTACAATATTAAAAGCTATGATTGAAGATGATGGCAATAATCAACTATATTATTTGAAGACTTTAGCTGGAGAAATTTTACAAACTAGTGGAGGAAATTTTAACATTTCTTTAGGAGAATATACTGCTAAAGAACGAGCATATTGGAAAAAATCTTTACAAGATTTAATAGATAACAACTTAATAAAATCATTAAATTATGAGAATGAAATTTTTGAAGTAACGACAAATGGTTATGAATTTTATGATTTACAAAAAGATGAAACTTTCGTTGTTCAGACTTTTTAAGGGAACTTACAAAAAATATCGAAATTTATTAGTTTTTGTGTTAAACTAATATTAGTGATTGATATTTTATATATCAAATCGTTAAGAAGTGAAAAAGTTGTAGATATCTACGCCATTCGCTCCATTGAGGTTTAAACTCGCACACTAGAAATAGTAAAGCGAGTTTTTATATTTTTGTTTATATTAGGGGCTCTTCAATGTGTGGTTAAGTCTAAAAATAACAAGGCTATTCTCTAGGCATCGTAGTAGCTAATATAATATTTTCTACATACATATCTAACAGAATTACCGCCTATATATAATTTGACCGCATTCATACGAGTTTTCATTTCGTGAGGTAAAGATCTTGCATTATTCTTATGTTGTGTTAAACTGTTCATAGAGTTAAGAACTTTCGTGTTTTTGCTTAACGATATTTGCGACTTAAATTTTTTTATATATACTCTGGTCTTATATCTATTGTAATTCAACACCAAGTTATTGGTTAAATAAAAAAATACTTACACAAAAATTTAAAATATGTTAAAATGAGTAAGTCGATCCAGCTTAAATGCGTATAAACAGACAATGTTTTGCGCATTTTTTAATGCCCAACTGAGATCGAATAAGGAGGAGGATTTTTATGGAAAACAATAATAAATATCTGGGAAAAGAAAAAATATCAAAATTGTTATTCAAGTTTTCTATCCCTTGTATTTTATCATTACTAATAAGTTCACTTTATAATATTGTCGATCAAATATTTATTGGCAATAGTGAACTAGGTTATTTAGGAAACGCAGCAACAAGTATCGTATTTCCTATTACTATTATTTCAGTGGCATTTGCTTGGGCAATAGGGGACGGCTCAGCAGCATTTTTATCTTTATGCCAAGGAAGAAAAGCCACAAAAGACGCCCATATTGCAATTGGTAATGGTATATTAATTAACTTCATAATAAGTATTCTATTTGTTGTATTAGGATTCTTATTTATGAACAAACTATTGTTTTTATTTGGTGCAAGTGACGTAACGTTACCAATAGCGCAGGATTACTTTAGAATAATTCTCATATTTATACCTGCTTATATGATGGCAAACGGAATGAACGCGATTATAAGAGCTGATGGAAGTCCGAGATTTTCGATGGCATCGACTCTCATAGGAGCGATCACAAATATAATACTGGATCCAATCTTTATATTTGTATTTAAGTGGGGTATTGCTGGAGCTGCTTGGGCAACAGTTATCGGCCAATGCTTATCCCTCGTCGTTTCGGTGATATATTTTACTAAAACACAGACATTTAAACTTTCTTGGAGCAGTTTTAAAATCGATTTTGGACTTTTTAGCAATGTTATAAAACTAGGTGTATCCACTTTTATTACTCAAATGAGTATTGTTGTTATCAGTTTAGTGTGTAACATCATGTTAGCGAAATATGGCGCTACGTCTAAGTATGGAACAGATATACCTATAGCAGTAATCGGTATATGTATGAAGGTATTTACTATCGTTATAAATATAGCAGTAGGAATTATCTTAGGGGCTCAACCTATTTTAGGCTATAATTATGGGGCAAAAGAGTATGGCAGAGTTAAAGAGACATTTAAACTTGCTTTAATATCTACGATTATCGTCAGTTTTATTTCTATGCTTCTATTTGAATTATGTCCAAGTGTAATAATAAAACTGTTTGGTACGGAATCCGATTTATATATGGAATTCGCTATAAAAACGTTTAGAATATTCTTATTCTTTATCGTATTTACTTGTATTATTAAGATAAGCAGCATATTCTTTCAGTCAGTAGGAAATCCAGTAAAGCATCCATTGTTTCTCTTGCTCGCGATATAGTGTTTTTCGTTCCGCTTGTAATCATTTTGCCGATTTTTATGGGAGTAGAAGGAGCATTATATGCAGCACCTGTAGCAGATCTAATCGGCATTATAATTACGACTATTTTATTAGTGTTATTCTTTAAAAAATTAGATAAAGAAGAAATAACGGGAGACTCCGATGCTGAAATATTGGATAGTAAGAATGGAGTAATTATCACTATTAGTAGAATGCACGGGTCTCGTGGAAAATATATTGGAGAGCAAGTAGCAAAAAAATTAAATATCCCTTATTATTGTAAGGAATTAACTGCAATAGCTGCACAAGAAAGCGGCTTAGATAAGGAATTTATATCAAAGTTAAACCAAAAGAATAACGTATTACACGATTTATATCTTACTACTGCACCAGTTAAATACGCTATAGAAGCTCAAGAAAAGGTAATCAAAAAAATCGCTTCAAAGGGTTCTTGTGTAATCGTAGGAAGAGCAGCAGACTACGTTTTAAGAGATAATAAAAATGTGATAAGAATATTCATCTATGCGCCCCTAGATTATAGAGTAGATAGCGTCGTTGAAATGTATGGTGACACTAAAATCGAAGCTAAGAAAAATATTAACAGGACCGACAAACATAGGGCAAGTTATTATAAACTTATTTCAAATAAAACGTTTGGCGATGTAAACAATTATGATTTATGTATCGATTCATCTATTGGTGTCGATAAGACAGTGGAAGTAATATGCGCCTTTATAAAAAATAAAAATAGGTCGTAACATTTTTATATAATATATATGGTTTGTGGCAGCTTCCCATTAATAAGTTTCTAAAAGGAGGTAAAGTATGAATAAAGAAAAATGTCCTTGTTGTTCTAATCATTGTTCTAAAGATAATCTAAACTGTAATAGAGGAAAAGAGTACTTCAAAAATCAAGATAGTATAAAAGCTGATTATTCTTTAAAAGAACGCGTTATTATGAATCTCAGAAAATGTGGATATCTATTGCACCATAATGCTTAGATGCAAATGGGTTACTGATTAATTTTTCGGAAGAGGAATTAGAACAACTGTACAAACTTTT
>CAZLNI010000069.1:0-6924 GCA_964560995.1 uncultured Muribaculaceae bacterium | reverse complement strand
ATTCGAAAGTAAAATACCAGGAGGGTTGTTAAATTATACGAATGAAGTTAGAAATTATCCGGGTTTTAAGTCGATAAGTGGCCCCGAAATGGCTAGTAAATTATATGAGCACATGAGAGAGTATGACATAGATTTTAAAGCAGAGGAAGTAGTAGATTTAATAGATGGTAAAGAGAAAAAAATAGTTACTAATAAGGGCGAATATCTTGGCAAAACCGTTATCATTGCCTCTGGAAGAGTGCGTAGAAGTTTAAACTTGCCAAATGAAAATGAGCTTCGTGGAAACGGCATAAGTTATTGTGCTTTATGCGACGGGAATTTCTTCAAAGATAAAGAAGTAGGCGTCGTCGGCGCAGGTGATTCCAGTTTAGAAGAAGCTCTATATCTAGCAAATATATGCAAAAAAGTTTACATAATCGTCAGATCGAACGTATTAAGAGGAAGCCACGAGTTGGTCATGCGCATCAAAAACAGCAGCAAAATCCAAATATTATACGAAAAAAACGTGAAAGAACTCTGTTCGCAAGATGGACGATTGGAAGGCGTTGTATTAGACGATGGAACTAAGCTCCCTATATGTGGACTGTTCGTCTATATCGGCTTCGACCCTATTTTACCTTTTAAGAGTGACATCGGCATCAAAAAGGATAACGGTTATATCGTAGTCGACGAAGATTGTAAGACAAACATCGAAGGTATATATGCTGTCGGAGATATTATAAAAAAGAAATTATATCAAATAATCTCTGCAGAATGTGAAGGCGCAGTTGCCGCGACTGCTATCATGCGAGAATTGACAAAGAAAAACTAAAGTGTTAGAATAACGCCATTTAAATGAAGAGGTATGTATGAATAATTTGGTTTTGGCTTATTTAGGTGATGCAGTATATGAACTATATGTACGAGAGTTCTTAATAAAAAATGGCCTATGTAAGGTTAAAGATTTACAAAAAGCGTCAATAAACTATGTAAGCGCTCTCAATCAAGCAAACATCGTCGACAATCTAATAGAAAAAGGTTTATTATCTGCGAACGAAATCGACATAGTCAAAAGAGGGCGCAATGCACATAGTCATCAGAGTAAAAGCGTCGATATAGTTACATATAAAAAATCTACCGGTTTTGAGACCTTAATAGGGTGGCTGTATATGAACGATAAAAAAAGACTAGATGAAATTATGGAGGAAGTATTAGATGAAGGTATTTGGAAAGAACGTCTTTAATGAACTTAAAACTAACGTAGAGCAAATTAAAAAAGTATATATAAGTACATCTTTTAAAGATAAAGAAATAATGGACTTTATAGTAAAAAACAAAATTCCTTATGTATCATTAGAGAAAAAGGCTTTTGACCAGATGGCCAAAGGAAATACACAAGGTATTATCTTGGAAATAGATGAATATCGTTATAAAAATCTCAAAGAACTCGATACTTCTTTAAAAAAGATCGTAATTCTAGACCATTTGGAAGACCCTCACAATTTTGGAGCGATAATTAGGACATGCGAGGCGGCGGGAGTTAAAGCTATCATCATACCGAAGGATAGGAGCGTTTCTGTCAATGCAACTGTAGTTAAGACTAGTACGGGGGCTTTAGAATACGTCGACATATTTGAAGTTACAAATCTGCGAGTTGCAATCGATTATCTCAAAGATAATGGGTATTTTATCTATGGAGCAGAAGCTGATGGAAAGATGTATGATGAAGTTAGCTATAGTGAAAAGATGGCTCTAGTTATCGGAAGCGAAGGTAACGGTTTATCTAGAATCGTAAGAGAAGAGTGCGATGAAATTATAAGTATACCTATGTACGGTCACGTCAACAGTTTAAATGCAAGTGTATCTTTTGGAGTACTAATATATGGCATCAAAAACTGACTATCAAATAAATGACTCTGAACTAGTTTTATATGTGCGCGAGAATAACGAAGATGCTAAAGAAGAACTCTATAATAAATATGTACCACTTTTACGTAAGGAAATATTTCGGTATAAAAAGAGAGCGAAAATGTTGGGAATTGATGAAGACGATTTGTCACAAGAAGCCATGTTGGCGTTTAGTCGTGCCATAAACAATTATAGCGAAGACGAGTCGAAGTTTATAACGTTTGCTACTATATGCGTAAGAAGAAGGTTAGCAAATTATGTCGATAAATTTGACACTAAAAAAAGTAAGTTTTTAGAGAAGTCTATTCCGCTAGATGCGAATATGGACGAAAATGTGACTTACATGGATCAACTAGAAGATTTTCATTTAACTGACCCATTAAAGCGATTAATAAATACGGAAACGTTAGATGAAACTTTGCAAAAAGTATTACATGTACTAAGCGTCAACGAGTTAGTCGCGTTGAAATATGACTTGGAAGGAAAATCGGTTAACGATATCGCTACATTGATGGAGAGAAGTCCAAAACAGATTTATAATCTCATCCATAGAGCTCGAAGCAAGATTAAACAAAAGAAGTGAAATGAGCCTTTTTTCTTTAAAATACTATTATACATCAATAGACTTATCAAAATAAAAATGTTATAATATCTACCGAAGAAAGGTGATTTTTTATGTCTTTAAAAGCTGGTATTGTCGGTCTTCCGAACGTCGGGAAGAGCACTTTATTTAATGCAATAACAAAAAAACACATTTTAGCGGCTAATTACCCTTTTGCTACAATTGAGCCGAACGTCGGAGTAGTAACTGTTCCGGATGAGCGGCTTAATCATTTACAGGAACTATATAATCCTCAGAGTTTAGTACCGACTTCCTTCGAATTTACGGATATCGCGGGATTGGTAAAGGGAGCTTCCCATGGAGAAGGATTGGGCAATAAGTTTTTGTCTCATATAAGAGAAGTCGATGCAATAGTAAATGTCGTCAGATGTTTTGAAAATGGCGAAATTACACACGTAGAAGGAAAAATCGATCCTATTAGAGATATAGAAATTATCAATACTGAACTTATTTTAGCAGATTTAGAAATCATCGATAATCGTATTCAAAGATTAGGTAAAAAAATGGATATGGCTAAAGATAAAAAAGAAGTAATGGAGATTAACGCTTTAAAGCACTCAAAAGAAACATTAGAAAACGGAATACCTTTAAGACTCGGTAACTTGTCAGATGACGATATCGAAGTTTTAAAATCGTTTAACTTAATCACTATCAAGCCTGTAATTTATGTAGCCAACGTGGACGAAGATGATGCCGTCATTGGTGATAACGAATATACAAAAGCTGTTAAGGATTATGCTTCAAAAGAAGATTCTGGGGTAATCGTCATGAGCTGTCAGATTGAAAGTGAACTCTCCGAATTAGATAACGAAGAAAAGAGAAGCTTCCTACAGGAACTAGGTATAACAAATAGTGGACTAGATAAGCTTATTTATCAAACGTATAATCTTTTAGGATTACGCACATTTTTTACGGCAGGCGAAAAAGAAGTCAAGGCGTGGACTTTTAAAAAAGGCATGAAAGCACCGCAGTGTGCGGGAGTAATCCACAGCGACTTTGAAAGAGGCTTTATTAGAGCAGAAGTTATGAGTTATGATGATTTAATACAATATGGAACAGAATTGAAAGTAAAAGAAGCAGGCAAGATGAGATTAGAAGGGAAAGAATATGAAATGCAGGATGGTGACATCTGTTATTTCAGATTCAACGTATAAAGTATGTCAGAGCAAGATATCGATCCAGTTAAAACAGGAAGATTAATTTACAAATTAAGAAAGAAACGTCAAATGACACAACAGGAGTTAGGTGACGCTGTTTATGTTACTAGAAAAGCAGTATCAAAATGGGAAACTGGAAATGGTTGTCCATCTATCGATACTCTTAAAAGATTAGCTAATTTCTTTGAGATTTCTTTAGAAGAGTTAATCGCGGGAGATTGCCTGGTCACAAGAATAGCTGCTCAAAGGAGATTCATACTAAAGGTTATAAAGAATAAATGGTTCAAAATTATAGGTGGATCTATTTTAGCTTTAGTTTTGTTGCTAATTATTATTTTGCTTTTGTTCTTCAGAAGTAATGATAGAATCTATTTGTTAAATTATGAAGATGATACCATTACCATGATAAACACTATAATAAATCTTAGCGATGAAAGCGAAATTATTATTAGAAACCTATATTCCAATATTAGTAATACAGACGGTGAAACCGAGTATAAGTTTAAACTTTACTACGAAGATAGAGAGGGAAACATCATCAATATCGCTGTATTTGGCAACGAAAGAATAATAAAGTTAGATAAAGGAATCTCTGATTTCTTGAAAAAAGAACTAAGTCATAAATCTTGGGGAACTTTTTTCTTAAATGTAACATTTACTGATAATAAAATGAGCGCTCAAGAATATGATTTGAGACTTGAACTTACAGAAGGTTCAAAGGAGGACTTAGTAGACGACAAAGAATCTATCTCCATACAGTCTGAAAGAGCAGAAGAGGACATTATCGATGTAAGATTTCTATTTGAAATGAGTGATGAGAAATTGAAACAGTGTTTTGCAAATAAGAAGGTCACTATTGATAAGGTGAAGTATAACATAAATTATAATTCTAGTTCCTTAAGTTTTCAAACCTCTTCTTTGGAAGAAAAACTAATCTTTGCTATTAAAGATAAACGAATAATTATTAGTATTAATACTAGCAAGGCAATTTCACTAAGCTCTAGTTGGCGTGTTAAGAGTTATGCTCTAGAAAAAAATGAATCTGACTTTTTAAAAGAGGTTGTAGGTAATTTGAAGAAATTGTGCTCTTGCTAATATTGTCCACCTCCTGTGGCGTGACTACTTTTTCGTCGTTTGTTATGTTTCTAGTAGAAAGGAGTTGAAAATAATGAAGAAAGGATTAAGAGGTGTTTTATTAACGACATTTTTAGGTTTTATATGTAGTTTAAATGTATTTGCAAAAAATATCTTTTATACTAATGAAGTCGGAGTAGAAATGACTGAGTTAGAATACAATAAGATGGTTTCTATCTTTTCAGAAAGATATGTAAAAACGTTGTCTCAAGAACAATTCGATAAGTTAAAAGATGGAAATATAATCGATAATAATGCAGTTTATGAAAAAACCACTTATGTAAATGGTCAAGTTTACGGCGTTGAACTCATAACAGAGGAAGATTATAATAAAGCACCTGATGCTAAAGTATCAGAAGCCGGTGTTGCTCCATTAGACGGAGATTACAATTATGTCGAAACGACATATAAAAGACTGGGTGGCACTTTAATTGATTCTGGTAATAGTAAGTTTATGATAATAGGTGCCTTAAGTTGGAAAAAAATTCCTTATTGCAGATCTTATGATGTCTTTGCTTTTAGATATAATCATTTTAGTTATACTTCATTTATTGGAACACAAGATTACTACGTAGGAGATAATTATGCAACAATTAATTACGATACGAGCTCACCTGGATATAAAATGGCTAGTAACGGTAATGGTGTATCTATGAATCTCGTGGATGGCTCAAATATCACAGGATATGAATTGACAATTGTAAGTGATTTATATGTCAATTCTATCGGTTATTCTCGAGCTCATGCCTATGTAGCATATCAGCACGCGCAAAGTGACGTAACTAGAGATCAATCTAAGAGTTATACTTTTGATATTTCTGGCTATGGAAATGTAGTATTGTTTAACAATAGTACTGTTGCAAGCAAGTATGACAAAATGGCTGGCGTACATTTAACAACACCTATTTAGTTTTTTAAAAGATATGTTTAGTGCATATCTTTTTTTGTTAAGTTATTGTCATGTATGAGTTCTTAAGATTTATAAAATTAGTATTTAGTGATATACTATGTATAAGAAAGGAGTACGAAATGTATAACGATTTTTATAATACTGGCATTATAAATTCTGGAGCAGACTTCACTTGGACTATAGTCTCTGTCGTTTTAGCGTTAGTTGGTGGGGTAGCAGCTTATGCTATATTTGTATCGAAAAAAAACGAAGGAGAGTATAATGGTTTTTTAGAGTGGCTTCATAACTTTTTAAATTTTAAGACGTTTTTTATCGAAACTATTCTAAAGCTTTTATATATAATATGCGCAATATTTATAACATTAAATTCGTTTAGTTTTATTAGAATAAGCATTGCTCAATTTTTTGCCGTATTAATATTTGGTAATTTAACTGCGAGAATCGGTTTTGAATTAATTCTATTATTAATTACACTCGTTAATAATACTACTGAGATAAATAAGAAAATGCCAAATGTTACTAAAAAAGAGAGTACCTCTAAAACTAAGAAAAAAGACGAAGAAGAATAAAACCTCTGTTGCGAGGTTTTTTAATATAGTTCGTGACATACACCGGCTTCTGGTTTATAGAAGCAATGATTTTTATATTTACCAGAATAGAGTTGAGAATAAAATGTGCTTTTACAATTTTGGTTAGTTGGTGGAGCATAAAACCATAGAGCATGTGTTGCGGGGTGATAATACTCGCCGCGTAGACATCTCTCTGCCAATTCTTTTTCATTAGTTGTCGATTTACCATAAAAGAGAGAACTATTGACACCAGAGAACCCTCCAGGGTTTTGATAGATGACATCAGAAATAGTTCTTATATCTTTAAATGTATAACAATTTGCTATGCTGCGGTTTACTATGACATTTCCAACCATTAGCATACCTAGATTTCCTTCTCCTAAAGCTTCTGCTCTCATTAGCCTGGCCATTAAATCCAATTCTTTTGATGAATAGTTTACTAACATAAAATCACCTAAATTATTATATGTGATTATTTTTAAAATTTTGATTTATTTCAGTTCAAATTCCGAAAAGTTCTAAGTTAGAACTTTTCGGAATGCAAAAAAGCATTGATTTTTTATACGTAATTAAGTATAATTATATTGCGCTTAGGGGCGTGGTATAATGGTAGCATAGGAGTCTCCAAAACTTTTGATGGGAGTT
>CAZLNI010000068.1:0-6957 GCA_964560995.1 uncultured Muribaculaceae bacterium | reverse complement strand
TTTCTCAAAATGTTATGATATTTATTGTTAGGGAGGAAATAATGAAGAAAAAAATTATATTAGCAGTTTTAATCGCAACGATGCTTACAGGCTGTGGTAAAACTATTCCAACTTTAGAAGATGGCAAACAAGCAGTAGTGACATTTAAAGACGGTTCGATGATAAGTATTGACGATTTATATGGGGAACTAAAGGAGTCTGCTTCGACTGTCTTAATGCAGATGATCGATAGAAAGATTCTCGAAGAGAAATACTCAGACAAGCTCGATGAAGCTAAAGAATATGCCAAAAATCAAATCGAAGCTATGAAACAGATTTACGGTAAAGATGAAGATGGTAAATACAGCGAAGCTACATTCTTAAGCGTCATCCAAAGAGCTACAGGATATACTACGATTGAAGCATATCAAGAAGACGTAAGAATCAACTACTTACAAAAATTTGCCATAGAAGACTATGTAAAAGATAATTTAAAAGACAAAGAAATCGAAGACTACTACAAAAAAGAAATTGTTGGTGACAGAGATGTCTACCATATTCAAATCGTACCCGAAGTAAAATCTACGATGACGGATACCGAAAAGAAAGATGCCGAAAACAAAGCTCTAGAAGAAGCAAAAGCTCTCATTGCTAGACTTAAAAAAGGCGAATCTTTTGAAGACGTAGCTAAAGAAGCATCTGATGACGAAGCCACTAAAGAAAATGGTGGAAGCCTAGGATTTATCAACAAAGGATCTTTCGGCAGTGACGAATTCGATAAAGAAGTATATAACTTAAAAGTAGGAGAATTCTCTAATACGCCAGTTAAGACTTCTTCTGGTTATGAAATAGTCTTAGTTAAAGAAGAAAAAGAAAAGAAAAGCTTAGATGACCTTAAAGACGATATAATCGAAAAACTAGTCGACCAGAAACTAGCCGATGACGCGACACTTCAAATAACAGCAATCGAAGAATTTAGAAAGGCCAACGGCGTAGACGTCATAGATTCTGAAATATCTAGAGATATCGAAAGATATATGGAAAATCTAATGGCCAATGCCCGTAAACAAAACACGAGCTCTTCAAAATAACCACATTAGTGGTTTTTTTTTGACTGCCGATATGTTATAATTTATGAAGAATAGGAGATAATAAAACTATGGATATCAATCAAATATTACTTATAATCATTGTCATCTTAGCAAGTCTTATAATCATCTTCGTTATCTACTTTTTATTGCACTTCTTATTTAACCTAAAGAGAGAAAAAAAGAGAGCTACTATCTTCGACCCAAGTAAACTCGTCGAAGAGGAGTCACTTATGAACGCTCTAGATGAAAAAAAGAACTTAGAGTATCATAACACTGTGGATAAAGAAAGATTTCTTAACAATACAGAAGATGTCAAAGTCGTTACCAACGAAGCTTTAACTCATGAACAAAAAGTGAACCCGTTTGGTATAGATATGTCTAATGCTAATCAACCAAATGAAAATCAAAATTACATTGATTCCAATAATAAAAACAAATTTATAAATTAAAAAGGCTTCTAAAGCCTTTTTGCGTGTATCACTCGTCTCATATTTGTACCGCTGCTACCCGCGCATGTCGAAAGAGTAAGTATTTTATCGGAAACAGTAACTGATACATTTCTATTTTGCAAACTCCGCCCTTTTATCGTCTCTATAAATTGTTGAAAAGAAGCATCGTTTCTAAACGACGTCGTAATATAATATTCCTCGCTCTCAATAGTATAATAACTGAAAATCTGATATTTCATGAGCTTATTATTTACATCATATAAATAGATAATATCAGCATTGGGAGTGTTCCAAAAAGACGAAGTAAAGACATCTGTCAGTGAACCGAACATACTCCTATCGATTGTCGCATGGCCATAGATGACGACGTTTTTATCTTCAAAAGATTTATTTCGATAATCCATGAAGATAGAGCCCGCCTCATTAATGCCTCGATAGACGGTATGGTTTAAATAATACTCGTTATTAGTAGTCTGCACTATCGGATTATTAACGTAGAAACCATTGAACATTATCCAACCGCGCACATCAGTATTTATCGTTTTCAGCTTGTTAAAGTCGACACTGACAGCACCAGGTTTTATTGTGCTTCCCTTCTTCGGTTTCTCTCCATCGATGAGATTGTCATCCTCACCGTCTTCTCCATTTTCGATAGGTCGCAAAACCTCTTCAATAAGATTATCGTTTTCTTTTTTGTTTTGATTCATATCTAATCCATGACGTGCTACACGTTTAACAGTAAACAGTATAATAAAGAAAAATGCTGCTACTACAAAACATCTTACAATTGCTCTAAAATTATTATTCTTTCTTTTCATAATCACTTACCTCAAAATATATGATACCACGCCATTGGCAAAAAGAAAAGACTACCCCTTTAAGGTAATCTTTTAAGTTTAAATTAGTTCATTTTCTTTTTGAAAACAAATACTAATCCTGCAACTGAAACCATTGCGATTGATACATATAATACAACATTTAAAACGCCTGTTTTAGCATTGTTTTTAGCTGGAAGTAAAGTATATGTGCTGCAATGTTCAATAGGAACTGTTATTCTTGTAACATAGCCGTCTTCAACTTCTTTTTTAACGTTATTGACAACTAATTCGAGTTTACCAGTCTTTTCGTTATAGTAATATAAGTTATAAACTTGATCGGCAAAATCGTAATCACTAACGTATAGAACGACGCTTGTTCCTTTAGGAAGAGCTCCACTGTGTTCGAAATCGATTATAAGACCTTTATCACCTTTACCATAAAGTGCTTCAATTTTCTTTGTTGTCTTTTCATCAACTTCGTCACCGACTCTAACGTTTGCGTTGAACCCTTTATCAGTATCTGTAATCTTAGTTCCATCGAGTAACCAAGTCATGTATGCGCTATAACTATAAATGCTAGCAGTTGTTTTACCATCTTTAACGCTCTTTATAATCGCATCTGAAATAGTTCCCTCTTCATTTGTATAGATACTCATATCTTCACAAGGCTTTTTCTGAGCTTCCTCAATTGCTGCCATTATTGTATCAGCAGTATCTTCCTCAGTAAACTCAATAGTATAATACTTCTCTACTGTCGTACCATTATCTTCAGTATATAAAGAGAAATATACTACTCCTTCTTCAAAATCGACATAAACATCTGCATTTTCTCCATACTTTTCGTTTACTGCCGCTTCCGTAGCAACTTGTAATGGGTGTTCTGCTCTTTCGAAATGTAATTCATATACTACATAGTTATTAGGGTTTCTCTTCTCAGCAACCTTAATAGAAGAATTCATTGATCCGCCTGGTGTTAAAGTAACTTCTCCACCAGCAAAGCCAGAAACGTCGAAGATATCATCTGCTGTGAAAGCAACGTTGATCTTTTCAACTGCATAATCTAGTTTAACAGTATACTTTTTACCCTCTATAGTTGGAGTTAACTCGACATCGCCATTTTTAAACGTAAATGTCTTTAATGCTGGAGTAACGCTTTCTCTTTTAACGTCTAACTCATAAGTTACTTTAATAGTTGCAGGGTCTGCATCCTTATCTGCTAGTTTGATTTGGTAAAGACCACTATTACTAGAAAAATCTATACCCTCAAGAGTACTCGCGTCTAATACATCTGAATTAGTTGAAGTTGCTACTAAATCGAATCCTTCAGTCGCATATTTAACTTCTGCTTCGCAGATATATCTAGCGTTTTCAGCGTCTGCAGTACACTTAGTTAAATCTACTGTTTCTGTATAAGTGTCGCTTACTTTGATTGCTAAACTATCTAGTTTATTTGCTGGCATTTCTGCAGCCAAAACTCCGACTGGCATTGCAACTAAACCACATAGAGAGCTCATCAACAAAACTTTTTTCAATTTCTCCATATTATCATCCTTCTTTCTTTTTTAAAGAAATCCTTCTCCTTTCTACATTAATAATATCATCATCATAAATCGATGTCAATATTCTAATTACTCATCTCTTAAGTAACTATTTATTGCATCCATTTCGAATCCCTTAGTGTACATTTTACTCTTAAACTTTGCCTTTAACTCAGCGCCTTCATACTTCCTAGAGAGCTTTTCATACATCTTATCTGCTTCCCTTAAAAAGACATCCCCCATATCGAAATCTAACCCGTCTAAAACATTATTTATATCTTCGGTATAATAACCAAGTATGAACAACTCGTTTGCCATTTTTCTTTTAAAGAGGCTCTCTCCTAATTTATTTAACTTAGCTTTCTTTGCTATGACCTTTTCTATTCGGTCCTGCCAGACATCATGAGGAATTCTATCTATAAAAGAACTGAAAAATTCCTCTTTTATACCCAGCTTTATTAGATTATCTCTTATCTTTCTTGGACCATTTAAACTCAAAAGAATAGCGTCGTTCACAAATGCCTCGGCATATCTCTCTTCCGAAATTAATCCCTCTTTAATGAGTTTAGTTATAGTAAGGTCGATTGTCTTTGAAGGAACGTCGTATTTCTCTAAGTACTTTCTTATTTCTAACTTCGTTCTCATCTTCACGCCGATATATTTAACTGCTTTATAGTAGGCATCTAATTCGTTATTCTCACTCACTATTTTATCGAGCTTCTTTTGGTCTATTCTCTTATCCAATAATAACTCGTATTTTAATATTAAATCGTCGTAAAGTTTATGCTTAATTCCACCTGTTAAAGTAATTTCGTACACGTTACCTTTAACTTTTTTATAAGATATTATTTCCAAGTACACCACCTCTAATCAAAATATAATCTTTTTTTTTATCTTTGTCAAACTCCAAAAGAAAAAAGAACCGATAAGGCTTCTTTTTACATCTTTTTAAAAATTAGATACTTAATTGCATTGACTCCCTTTCTAGCAATTCGTTTCCACTTGGAACTACTTCTTTCTAGTTCTTCGCCAAATTCATATAATGTAGTATACTTAATCTTTGCAATTCCTTCTATTGCTCTGCCATCTTCAACTTCGCCATAATATAAGTATCTATTAAATATGGAAATCTTTCCAGTTGCTTGATATAGTCTTTTAACCACATCTTTCCCCTTCGCTTTGAAGCCACTTATGTTGTACGTTTTGCCTTCTATTTTAGTATTCTTCATCGCTTTCAATACGATTTCGTTTAAATCTTCTTTCGTTATGAAATCGTGAGTTCTATCCAATCTCATATGCTTTATAAAATAGTTACTTCTAGTCAATACGATTGGCATTCTCAGTATAGAATATTTTTTTAAATTATCTTTGATATAGTTTTCGCTTTGTACTACACTCACAGAATAATAATCGTCGGGATAAGTACTCTCGGAATCTATCGATAATTTGCGGACTTTTTTGTCGGTTAGTCCATATACACATAAAAAGGACATATAGATATACAAGCAATTCGGATTTAATTCCTTAATCGCATCGACAACATTTTTGACACCATAATAGTTAGTTGTCTTAGCAATACTTTCATTCAATGTAGCTAAAGGCGGCGTTATACCGGCATAGTGGATGATGACATCGTTTCTCTTTACTAAATCTCTCACTAAATCTTCATCCTCGACATCCCCATATACGATTCGTAGTCTGTCCTTAATAGGAGCAAACTTTTTTATGCTAGCTTTACTTTCGAGATCCAATACTGTTATGTTGCAATTAGTATCTAATAGCCTACTTACGAGGTCAAACCCGACTTTTCCGGCACCCCCTAATATCAAAATATCTTTCATATACTACCTCCCGATTATAAGTACACCGAGCATAAAGATTACTCCAACTAATAAGCCCGCAACCGAATACTTTCGATTTTTAGATGCCCCTAACTCGATAAGTAGTTCAAACAAGACAAGATATATTATCATACCCACCGTTAAACTCATTAGAGAACCTAAAACGAAGTCGCTTATCGATCCGAATACCATCATGATGACTCCACCGAGCACAGTCGAAAGTATTAAAATCGCCGTGTTGATTAGAATATAATTTTTACTCTTCTTTGTCTCGTTTAAAGTAGCAGTAATTTCAATTCCGAAAGGTATGTTATGCAATCCTACTCCGATAGCCATCAGCATGCCTGCTTTAAAATCCATAGCCGCTATATTATATATGCCAATGCCTTCTATGACGTTGTGGATTATAAGAGCTAAAGAACTTATCACGCCAATGTGTTTTAAATGCCTATGATGGTGCATTGCTTCTTGGTCGTGATCGTGGTGAGGCACTAACAAGTCTATAAGTTTTAAAGTGACGATTCCTATAATGATAAAGACGTACATAAAAATTGTGCCTTTTTCTTCTAACAATTCTGTAATCTCTGGAACTATGTCGAATGCGAGTAACAAAATCATAACCGAAAACGACAACCCGATGCTGAATTCGATGAGTCCTTTTTTCTTCTTTTCAAAAAACGCCAATAACACTCCGACTAGAAAGAATGCGCCAGCTACTAAATTTGCCAATAATGCCATATTTATTACTCCTACTCTATATCTACTTTTGCGGAAAAACCGTTTTTATCCATTTGGCTATTTAAATAATAATATAATCTAAAATGATGTGCTTCGGTAACGACGATTTGAAATTTGCCAAGTTCTATTTTATCATCTTTCAAATAGAAAGTACCTTTATTTATAAGGCGATAATCAGCTCTTTCGACATCGAATATTTCGAGCCTCCAACTTGCTTTTCTGCCATCTTCGCGAGGCGGCATTTTTATATCTTTTACTATGAGACTATATGTAGTGATGGGGTCTAACCCCGCTGCATAATCGACCTCAAATTCGATGAAATTTGCATTTTTATAATCGTTGCTATGCAAGACTTTAGTGGAAATGTCTCTTATTTCCTCTTCACCAAACAATATTACTTCTCGTCTACTCTCTAACTTTAAGATGGTTTTATTTCCATTTGCAGATTCTGCAGTATGGTAAAAATATACTCCCCCAAAGATGATGGGAACGATTAATGCAAA
>CAZLNI010000067.1:0-7009 GCA_964560995.1 uncultured Muribaculaceae bacterium | reverse complement strand
ACAACTGATATTCCCTAAAGTAATTATACTATGAGTAATTATTTTAACAAGTTAACTTAATGAATTCATAAAAATATTTTTACGAATAATCCGTATATATAACTACTTGCCAACCATAATATAAGCATGAAAACACAAAGTATATGGAACTCGAAAAAGTGTAAGAAATTGCCTTCATTACAAGAAAATTTAGAAACTGACATCCTCATCATCGGAGGGGGCATGACTGGCTTGTCATCACTTTACCATCTTTCAAAGAACAGCAATCTTAAACCGATTCTCGTCGAAGCAAATACATGTGGAAGGGGAGTTACTTCCAAAAGTACTGCCAAAATAACTTATCTGCAAGACAATACGATTATGAACATTGCCAAATTGATAGGTAGCGAAAAAGCTAAGGCTTATATCCACAGCCAAATCGAAGCCATAGAACTCCTCAAAGGTATAATTACGCGTGAAAAAATAGACTGCGATTTTGAACAAGCATCATCGTATCTTTTTTCGTCTTCGAAAAAAGGCGACAAAAAACTAGCTGAATTAGAAATGCTTCTAAAATCCTGCGGAGTAAAGGTGTTCTCTCCCTCTAGGCTTCCCATCGATATGACTTCCACGCGCGCTTTACGGGTCGAAGACACCTATGTCTTCCATCCACTCAAATATATCGATGCGCTTAAAGAAAAGTTTTCCAAACGCATATATGAAAATTCAAAAGTCACCTCAATCGAAAAAGTAGGGGATACTTATATCTGTAAAGTAAACGACCATTATGAAGTAACCTGTAAGTATGTCGTTCTTGCAAGTCATTACCCATACTTTTTATGGCCATATCTTTTCCCTTTAAAAACTCATATCGAACTATCTTACCTAAAAGCCCAGCAAGTAAAAAAAACTGAACCGTTTTCTCTTATCAACATCGATAAACCGACCATAAGCATGCGTTACTACGAAAGTGGCAAGGATAAATACCGAATAGAGCTAAAAGGTTCCTTGACAAGCTCAAATATTGACTCCATTAAAGACTACTTCGAAAATCTAACAGAGGTCTCAGACTTTACATATACTTGGAGCAACAACGACATCATCACCTCAGATTATCTACCTTACGTTGGACCTATTTCCAAAGATGATAATACATTTCTTTTAGCCACCGGTTATAATACGTGGGGTATGACTAATGGCACTCTCGCCGGCAAAATAATCGCCGACATCATCACATCTAAAGAGAACGATTATATTCGCCTTTTTAGCCCTCTACGAGGATTAAATCTAGCTAAAATCATCCGATTTCCAGTAGATGTGTCTTGCTCTTTAGTCGCTTTCGTTCGTTCGTCGCATAAAAATCGTAATAATAAAAATGTCCGTTATGTAAAGAAAAATGGTGAAAATTTGGCGATTTATAAAGATGAAGAAGGAGTCGAGCACGTCGTATACGACCGCTGTCCACACATGAAATGTGGCC
Organism: uncultured Muribaculaceae bacterium; assembly: GCA_964560995.1. Classification (GTDB taxonomy): domain Bacteria; phylum Bacillota_I; class Bacilli_A; order RF39; family UBA660; genus RUG11867. Next base: position 5,550 of record CAZLNI010000067.1, on the reverse strand, counting down.
TCATCTTTAACGAAGTGGAAAAAACTTGGGACTGTCTATGTCACGGCTCTCGTTATGACATAGATGGTCACGTCATTGAAGGACCTAGCAATAAAGATATCACTTATAATAAATACAACGAAAAAAACGATGGTGTTGACAAAAAAATTAATAAAGTGTAAAATTCAAAACAGTGATGCTTTATGAATAACTTAGTTACGATGCCACTGGAGGTAAAAGAGTGGACGGATTATAATTATGATGAAAAAAGAGCTATATTAATAGGCTGGTGGAATTTTAAACCTCAAGCTGTTTCTCTAGATGTAGACGACTATTTTCTCAAATTGTTAGACGAATGCATAGATGATGTCTGGTTTGTAGCGGTTCATAGTTTTATCTTAGGAAAACATAGTGAACTACTATATTCTGCTATACAATTAGACGAAGTCGCCGAATTGTTAATCCAAGCTAAAATGACTTACTTTATGGCTCTTCAAAATAAAGATCAAAGTTTAGACGACCTTATAGAAGCTCAAGAGAATCTTTTAAATGAATTATCGAGATCTTACGTCTTCGATAAAGATGCACTAGTAGAACCAACTATATAAAAAGCTACCCTATAAAGGGTAACTTTTTTTAATCGACTAAGACTGCATGTACTACTAAGCGGTGTGAACCGTTATTTTGGCAAGTGGAAAGTGTCAAAATCTTGTCGTTTTCTTCTATAACTACACCGAAATCATATATGCTTCGATCCTTCAACTTATTCGCAAACTCCAAAAACTGGGCCTGTTCTTCGAACGTTGTATATAGATAATCGTTCGTCGCAGCTATTTTATAGACGGAGAATATCCGCCACTGCATATCACCTTGAGCAGTATTAAACGTAATGTATTGGTTATTAGCCTTTGTATACCAGTTCGGATCTAAAGTGGCACTTAAGTTCCCGAACATGATTTTATCTCTCGCCAAATTGTGACCATAGATGACCGTATTTTGATCTAAATCATAAGCATTATTTCGATAATCCATGAATATCCACCCAAGCGAATTGGAGTTCTTGTTAAAATCGTGATTCAAATAATAACTGTTGTTAATAGATTGGACTACTGGGTAATTGACAGTTGTATTGTTAACAGTCAACCATCCAACAGTATCTGGGTTAGACTTCTTAAGTACGGATATAACACGCGCATAGTTTTTATAATATGGACTGACATAAGTTGGCTTTTGCGGAGTAACTGGAGCAGGAGTAGTTGGCGTTTCTGTACTCGGAGTATCGGGATTTGGTTCTGGATCTGGTGTCGGCTCTGGGTTTTCCGGTTCCAAATACTCGAATTCTTCTAGAAGGTCAGCGATGTCGTCGGTAATGCTGTCGATTTGTGAAGAACTTTTATATATGTCGTATTCGTTTAAACCGTATCCGATGATACAAGAAATTATGATGACGATCAAAATATATCTTATAGAAGTAAAGTTTAAAAGCTTTAAGAAATTATCTATTTTATACTGTCTCGTATAATCGATTTTAAACTTGATATTGTTCTTCTTTATATATTTATTCTTCTTGACGTATTCTTCTAAGCTAGAAAAGTAGTTCAAATTGTTGCTCGTACCACGTATATTGACGACGATGTTTCGCTTATTATTATCTTTCAAATGTTTGACGACGTTTTTAACCAAATCTAAATCTATATATTCGAAATAGATAGTCTTTAAATAAGTATTGATCGTCAAAAATTGATCGAAATCTTTAAAATCTAATTCTTTAAATTCGTAATCTATTACGATTTTTCTCTTGTAGAACACGTCGGAGTAACTAGATAACTTGTTAGCAGATAAGAAACGACTTACAAAAAATAATTCCGTCCTCGTCATGATTTTGACTGGCTTCGTCGTATCTATTCTCTCTAAAAGGTAGGTCGGTATGTCATAGCAGTTGATGACCTTTAAAGAATCGTTTTTTAAAATAGCCAAGTGTATGTCGTAGTCGATACTTACATCTGGTTTGATGACCAATTCCTTGATAGTAGGCATGTAATCCAAAAACTCTAAAGAGATGATGATTAAATCTTCATGTTCTACTATCGCATTAGTGACATTGTCATCTCTTATAATGACGTTTAGAAATCCTGCGACTAATTTTAAATTGTTTTTAAAATATTTTATATCGAAAATCAAATCGTCTTTGCTGATGATATTAGTATTATCTATATTTTTAAAAGTATTATTCTCGATTTTAAACCCGATAATTAAAGTATTATCTCTTATAGTGAACTGTATCTTCTTCATTAATAGCCACATCCCTCTAATATATTACCACAAAAAAATGCATTTTTGTGTAAATGTTTAAAAAAATACTGTATTTTTTTGTCGAATAGTGTTATATTAGTATTAATCATAGGGAGTGATATATGAGGAATCGCGTATAATTTGTTTAAAAAGGTTAAAAATAAAAAAGAAAGAGGAAAGAATTATGAAAAATATATTTAAATATTTAGGTATCTTTGCCATCGCAGGAACGATTGGATTTCAGACTACTAATGCAGTTCAAGTAAGTGAATGTAAAGATGGACAAGTCATCCACACAAACTATTACATGTTCTTAGAATCCGATAATCGTGATAGTTTACAAGCGTCAATTGATGCAGCAACAGGAGAAAGCTATGGAATATTCACTGCTGCGGATAAATTTAACAACATCAAATTAGCAGATTATCTCAGTGATGGAAGCATAGAAATTGGCACTACAAATGATCCAGATAATATGAAGTGGTCTATCGCTGAATACTGGAGAAGATATTACAGTGGTTTAACTACAAATTATAATTCACAAACTGGAGTAAGCGACAACGGTACAGAACACTATTTATTCCATGACAAATGGTATAAATACCAAAATGAAAACTTTACTGATACACCAGAAATAAAAACAAATCAAGGCTCTGGAGTACATGATGAATTATTAAATCAAATAAAATTAAATTGGAATAACTTAGATAGTCAGCCGCTTGTAAAAACTGGTACTTATCTGCCAAAAACGTTAGTTACAATACCATCAAATTTGTATACTAGCCAAACAGAAACGACTCACCATTGGACGATAAAAAGACTTATCACTAAAGGAACACAGCTTCCTTCTGGTGTACCTCTTAAAGATAAAAGAATCGTTTATGCTCCACACGTATTCTATGTAAAATATTGCGGTAATCCAGTTGAAGATACAAGCAAGAAGACTATAACTTATGATAAAAACGCTACTGATAAAGTTGAAGGTATGCCAACTAACCAAGAATTTGGAGATAAATGCGTAACTTTAACAAAAGATGTTAGACCAACGAGAGTAGGATATGAATTCATAGGCTGGGCAAAAGACTCAAAATCTACAACAACAGATTATGTACCTGGAAGCGAATATTGTGGCGATTCAGTAACTTTATATGCTGTTTGGGTACCAGAGAATAAAGGCCCATATACAATCACATATCATGCTAAGGGCGGTAAAGATGAACCAAAAGCTGAAAGTGCTGAAGCAGGCGTATGTTTAAACATTTCAAAACAAAAGCCAACACTTCAAGGAAATACTTTCTTAGGTTGGAGTACCGACCCAAAAGCAGTAGAACCAGAAAAAGTTTATGACCCAGGAGAGGAATACTGTGGAACACGTGGTGACCTTGATCTTTATGCCGTATGGCGTACTGATACAGGATTAAGTGGACATCTACTAGTATTCGCGTCTATTGCTTTAGTCGCAGGAACAGCGTTTATAATCGCTAAAAAGAAGAACCTATTTAAACAAATATAGCAAGATTTCTTAAAAAGTAACACATTTGTGTTGCTTTTTTTTATTTTTGTGCTAGAATATAGACTCAAATAAAAAGAAAGGAAAATTTATAGGGTGGTTTTGATGAAAAAATTTATGAAGGGATTAGCGTCTTTGATGCTTGCTTTGACTTTATCTACAGGTGTTGTAGATGCAGCTACACAAACGAGAAAAATAGATGCAAGTGCTTGTGATACAGTATATACGAATTATTACTTCTTTTTAGAGGCTAATACAGCAGGATTCTTCAACAAATATCCAAATTTAACTTCAATCTATACATCTAACATTGCAAAATACAGCAATAACTCATACCAAGTAAGTAATTTCGATCAATATAACATCGGATATGGACAAATTGCAATAGATAAGTATACGACTACATCAAAAGATGGAATAACATCAATGTCATTATACGATTTCTATTCAGTCCTATTGAATTCTAAATTAGGTTACAATGGTACCTTTACTTTAGGAACAAAAAAATATATCGTAACACACGATTGGTATTCAATCGACACTAATACTAACACTTTGTATGAACATTTCAAAGGATTAGATAATAGTTCTTCTACTATTCAATCCATGATAAATGCTACAGTTAATGCTAATTCTACGATTACTTTAAACAGCACAGTATCTCCATATGCACAAAATCCATTTAACATAAGAATCGATAGAAACTATTACGGTTATACTACTGGTATGCCAAATAGAATCAACGATCAAAACTGGTATTATCATCCAGCTGTCTTCTATGTACAATATTGTTCACCAAAGACAACTGTACAACCTGCACCAACTGAATACTACAATGTTTACTATAGAAGTCGCACGAACGATGTAGTTACTGATATGCCAGGGGACACTAAACACAAAACAACTGAAAATATGACTATTTCTAAGTCTATTCCAAAAAGAGCTGGTTATACTTTTGTTGGATGGACAACTGATAGCGCTGGTCAAGTTGCTAATCCATTATATGGACCTGGTGTAACTTACTCTGACAGAAAAGAATTAGTACTTTACGCTGTATGGCAAAAAGATAAAGAAGAGCCTACAAATCCAATTATACCTGATAACCCTCAAACTGGCATAAGTGATTATCTTATCCCATTTGGTGGAGTAATCAGTGCTTCAGGAATTGCACTAGGTATTCTTAAGAAGAAAAAAGGGTTTAAACAATTTTAATTTATGAAAGGCAACTAACAAACCGAGTTGTCTTTTTTTGATAAAAAATTGCACTTTCTGCACCCAAATTTAAGGTGCAGTTTTTACTTGACAAACACGTCCGGGGGGGGGGTATAATCATAAATATAGAAGGATATGGACGAGGGTAGAGACTAGCAAAAAAGAGACTCTAAATAGTTAATATACTAAAAAAATATAGGGTGAAGAGCACCAGTCTTTTATATGATTAGAAAAGAGGAAGTTTATGAATTCAAAGACAAAGAAGACGATATGTTTACTAATAGGTATAGCGTCTATACTAACAGTTGTAAGTGCAGTATCATATGCATACTTTACTGCTAGTGGTGAAGTAAGAAAAATGGAAGCTACTATCAGTACAGGAACTACAAGTGCTAGATTTGCCGATAACGATACAGGTATAACAGGAGAACTAAAGTTCGGAGAATCAATTACAAAGAAATTCACTATACAGAATACAGGAACAGCAGAAGCTAAAGTAAAGATGTATTGGAAAGACTTAGTAAATACATATATAGAAGGTTCACTAACTTATGTGC
>CAZLNI010000066.1:0-7138 GCA_964560995.1 uncultured Muribaculaceae bacterium | reverse complement strand
TCTTTCATTCGGTTTATATAAGTGTGTTTATAGTAATGAAGAAATCTACTACAGTCTTGGTGATGAGACTTTAATAAATAAATGGATTGCTACGAGGAAGTCCCAAATCAGAGGCTTAGTTTATCCTTTTATTTATAGTATCAGAGAAATACAAAACTATGTGCCCGATCATTATGATGTGAAGGCTGTTAAAAATATATTAGAAAAATATGATTATGACGATATCGAAGAGGAGAAAAAAGTTAATATAATTGGAATAATGCTCGAAGCATATAACGATTTTTCTAAATTTGAAAACATCGAATTTACAACCGATATTTATAAAGATTTTCACGATGTACAATCTAAGTCACTAAGCGGCAATATTGTTGTAAACGTTTTTGGCGGTGGTACCATCGTTACAGAAAGAAATTTTTTGACAGGCTATTATAATTTTCCTTCTTTTAGAAGAGAAACATATTCTTATGTGACATATTTTAAAGAACAGGGTTATTATACTGAAGCTATGCATCCAGCTTATGGAGCATTCTATAACCGCAGTTTAGTCAATCCGAATTTAGGATTCGATAAATATTGGAACTATGAAAATAAGTATTCTCAAATGAATGAGTCTTTTGTGACGGATGATGTATTCTTTAATACAATTATAAGCAATTTAGAAAACACAAATCATTTAGGAAATAAGTATTTTAATTTTTCGGTTACTTATCAAAATCACGGTCCTTATTCTACTGTACCTACAAATTGGAGTTATATAAAAAATAAAGGTTATCCGGAAAGCAGTCTATCGATGTTTAACCGATATTTAAGTGGAATCTATAGTACTAATAAAGCGATAAAGATGCTTGTAGGATATTTAGAAAACTATAGTGAACCAGTAGTACTTATTTTATTCGGTGATCATAATCCATATTTAGGCGAAGCTAATTATGTTTATAGAGATTTAGGAATCGATATGAGTATAAATGATGAGGAAAGCTTTTTAAACTATTATAGTATTCCTTATATAATATATGGAAACGTAAAAGCTAAAGAAGTGTTTAATAAAAGTTTTGTCGGAGAAGTTTCAACGGTTAGTCCAAACTTTTTAATGAACGAACTTTTTGAATATTTGGGTTATGAGGGTAATGAATATTTTAAATATACTTCAGATATTAAAGATAAAATTGATGTCATACACGATATTTATTATAAAGAAAGTGGTAAATATATTCTTAAAAGTGATAGCAGTAAAAAAGATTTAATAGACGAATTCGATAAAGTAAGTTATTATTACGCAAATCAAAAATAGTTTCGGAAAATCATTTAATATGATTTTTTTCTTTTATTTGATACCCGATTATGTTATCCTATTATTAGTGGAATAGGTGAATTAAATGAATATTAATTTAGATAGTAACCAAGTAAGTTTAATTTTGATACTTACTATAATTACGAGTTATTTACTTACGTTTGTCGCGAAAGAAATCGCCAATCATGTTGGTGCTCTTGACATGCCAAATGAGAGAAAGGTACACAAAGTACCTATGCCTAGGTGTGGTGGCATCGCTATTTATTCTGCATTTTTGGTAGGGTATATGCTCTTTGGAGACCGCTCTACGCAGATGTTGTCGATTCTAATAGGTTCCTTTTTAATTGTGCTCTTAGGATTTTTTGACGATGTCAAACCGATAAGAGCGAGAACTAAGTTTTTAGTTCAGTTAATCGCGGCAGGGATTGTCGTCATATATGGTAAAACTTATTTTAACGAGATAACTTTCTTAGGATTAAATTTTTGTTTCCCTACGTGGTTCAATATTTTGATATCTATAATATTCATAGTTGCTACGGCAAATGCGATAAACTTGATAGATGGATTAGACGGTTTGGCTGCTGGCATAAGTTCTATTAACTTTGCGACTATTGCGTCCATCGCTTTAGTTAAAAATAATTTGGGTGGAATCGACGTGGTATTATCACTTTTGATGCTCGGCTCTACTCTCGGATTTCTTGGGCACAATTTTCCGCCTGCAACTATCTTTATGGGTGACTCGGGAAGTTTATTTTTAGGCTTTATGATTGCAGTTATCTCTCTTTTAGGATTTAAAATAACTACGATGACTTCACTCGTCGTGCCACTACTCATCTTAGCTATTCCTATCTTCGACACTTTGTTAGCAATCTTAAGGAGATTGTTAAAGGGCGAATCGATTGGCAAGCCAGATAAAGATCATCTGCACCATCAATTACTTAAAATGGGCTTTGGAACGAGGAAGACGGTTTTAATCATCTATTTTATAAATATATTGTTTTCTGTCGTTTCTATATTATATGTCGTCGGAGATAATAAGTTAGCTATAGTAATATATATAATACTCATGATTTTACTGTTCTTACTGGTATTGAAAACAGATATCTTATTTAAACACGAAAGGAAGCAAGAGATGAGTGAAGATATTTTAGAGATGTTCGATAAGACATATAAAGAGAGTAAAGAAGACTTTTATAAAATACTTAAAAATAACTTAAAAAATAAGAAGAAAAGTTTCGTCGTCACGGCTAATCCAGAAGCGTTCATGATTGGCTCAAAAAAGGACGAATATAAGAAATTGCTTCTAGATAAGAACACTACTATCGTGCCAGATGGAATCGGACTAGTGAAAGCTGGTAGGATGCTCGGATATGAAATCGAAGAGAGGATTCCAGGCGTAGATATAGCTGTTAAGTTGCTCGAATATGCCGACGAATTGAAATTGAAAGTCTATCTTTTCGGTTCTAAAGATGAAGTTATTAAAAAGATGGAAGAATTGATCGAAAAAGATTATAAAGGTGTCAAACTAGTTGGTGTGAGAGATGGCTATGAAGAAGATAAAGATGGAGTTTTTAAAGACATCATAGATAAGGAACCGGATGTAGTTTTGGTGGCATTAGGTATGCCTAAACAGGAAGAGTTGATTTATAAACATTTAGATAAATTTAAAAAGGGTATCTTCGTAGGCGTCGGCGGTTCATTCGACGTGATTAGTGGTATGAAAAAAAGAGCACCAGAGATATTCATTAAGCTCAATTTAGAGTGGTTTTATAGAATAATGAAAGAGCCAAAGAGACTTAAGAGGTTTTGGGATAACAACGTCAAATTTATTCTCAAGATAAGAAAACTAAAGAAAAAGGACGAAGTTAAATGAAGGGAATAATATTAGCAGCGGGAGAAGGTAAAAGACTATATCCGCTTACTAAAGGGATTCCTAAGACATTATTGCCTGTATACGATAGACCGATGATATACTTTGCTTTGGAGTTCATGAAGAGCATCGGCATCGAAGAAGTTATAATCGCGGTTAACAGTCAAAGTAAAGATATATTTGAAAAAGCTATCGGAGAGGGGTGCGACATCGACATCTCAATATCGCTGGTCGTCATATCGGAAATCAAAGGAACAGCTTGGACTATAAAAGAGATAAGTGAGAGGTTAGTTTTAGACGAAGTCGTCGTCTATTATGGAGACAACGTGTTAATAGGTGACAATGTATTAGCGCTTGCAGAAATAGGTTTTCAGAATCTCAAAAAAGGTTATGCTTCTTTGTTGACGACGAGAGTGGATAATCCAGAGGCTTATGGTGTAGTGGAGTTTTCTTCCGATGGAGAAATACTTTCTTTAGAAGAGAAGCCGGCAAAGCCAAAGAGCAACTATATTGCGACGGGCATTTACTTTTATCCAAGTGATTTAGTAGAGAAGTTAAGTAAAGTTTCTATTTCTCTGCGTGGAGAATACGAAATGACAGATGTCATCAATATGTATTTAGAAGAAAATCGATTAAAAGCGGTACCTCTTCCAGAAGAATTTGAGTGGTTCGATACGGGGACTCCAGATCTTTTATTAGAAGCAGCGAATAGAGTAAGGATGCGCGAAAAGAAAGAAGGCGTAAAATGAAAAAGTTTATTAAAGATAATTGGATATGGATTTTAAGCTTCATCGTCGTTTTTCTTTGTTCTTTAGTTTTGCCTTTCAGTGGAGACGATTTCGATTGGGCTATGAAATCTTTAAGTGACTATGGAAGTCTACTCGTAGATTCAGAATTGAACGGTCGCTATGTAGGGAACTTCTTGGTCATAATCATTACTAAAAATATCGTAATTAGGTCTTTGTTTACAGCAGGAGTTCTAACAGGTATTGCTTACTTCATTACAAAAGAGACGAAAGCACCGCTATTCTTCGTTTGGCTATTACTTATTCTAATGCCTCTACCATTGCTTGTACAGGGTGTCGTTTGGGCAAGTGGGTTTGCCAATTATGCAATTTCAACTTTACTGTTGATTCCTCTTCTACTCAATTTTAGGGAAATATATTTAGATAAGTCTACTTGGAAGAGGTCAATAGGCACGGGAGTTCTTTTATTATTAAGTTGCTTCTTCGTAGAAAACGTAACTATATTTATATTGTTAGTTACTATCATATTAAACGTTATATATGTTATTAGAAATAAAAAGGTAAATAAAGCTTTATTAATTATGCTTTGTTTAGTGCTTCTAGGAACAGTTCTCATGTTTATTCAACCTGCTTATCATAATGTCATCAAAGGAGACGATTTCTACCGTTCACTACCTTTAGGTGTAGTCGGCACCATTAAAAAAGCTATCATAAATTATGTATTTATAATGCATGAATATATCGCCTTCGACAACGTTCTTCTATTAATGATTATTACGGGAGCATTATATGCGTATTTTAAAAGAGGTAAAACAGATTTATCTAGGCGACAAAAAGCATTTTTGAAAATTTCATTTTATTATTCATTTGGATTTTTAGCTTATGCTTTCTTAAATCTCTATATAGAAGATTTTAGTGCATTGTCGAAAAGTTTAATTCCTTATCTTAATGCCTCTTTATGTACTTTGTATATCGCCTTATTAATCGCGCAGATTATCGTATCGTTTTATAAGACGAAGACGCTCATCAAGTTACTTTTACCACTGTTATGTATAGTCGGTTTAGTCGCGCCTTTGCTCTTGGTGACACCTTTGGGTCCAAGAAACTTCTTCGTCGTCTATATTTTAGAAGTAATCGAAGCTCTCTATATCTTAAATGAAGTTGGCTTCGATTATAAAAGAGTTAGAGAGCTCGGCTTTATAGTAATTGCTGTAATGGTGTTTTACTATGTTTGTATTTATGCGAAGATATCTTATGTCAATTTGCAGAGGAATAATTACGTAAAAGAAATATCTGATACTACAGACAATACAGAAGTGACTGTGCCTTTGGTGCCTTTTAACGAATTCGTCCATTACGACAATTTCTCAGATAAAATGGCGAGACCAAAGTATAATAGATGGAGTGGCGTGAGAGACAATTTAACTTATAAATTTGTAACATATGAAGATTGGGTTAAGATAGTAACTGAATCCGGTTATATCATAACGCCATAATTGACTTCTATTATGAAGTGTAGTATAAATATATATGAAAGTCATGGTGAAAATAATGGGTAAAAAGATATTGTTTATTATAATGTTAGTAGGAGTCGTCGTCTGCCTTTCTGGCTGTGGAAAAGATAGGCCTTCTACATATACTGCTGAGATAAAAGTAAAGGACATGGGAACTATCGTCGTCGAATTGGATGCCGAAGAAGCTCCGATTACAACTAAGAATTTTGTGAAATTAGCTAAAGATGGCTTTTATGACGGTTTGACTTTTCATAGAGTAATAGAAAATTTCATGATTCAAGGTGGAGACCCAGAAGGTAATGGAACTGGAGGCTCTGATAAAACTATCAAAGGCGAGTTTAGTGCCAATGGTATCGAAAACGAAATAAGTCATACGAGAGGTACGATTTCGATGGCTAGAAATATGTACGATTACGATTCGGCAAGCAGTCAATTTTTCATCGTCCATAAAGATAGTTTAAGTTTAGACGGAGACTATGCTGCATTCGGTCACGTCACTGACGGGATGGATGTCGTCGATAAGATTGCAGAGAATACGCCTGTCGTAGATGTAAAATCGGGAATGGTAGAGAAAGATGACCAACCTATCATAGAGTCGATTAAGATATTAGAGGATTAAAATGTTTGAGAAGTTAAAAGAGTTATATAAAAAATACGAAGAAATAGTTAATTATGTCATAGTAGGTGGTTGTACTACAATCGTGAGCCTTGCCACAAAATATTTATTACTTTTTACGATTTTGAAGGCATCAGACCCTTTGCAATTACAAATTGCCGTCATCATCTCGTGGGTTTGTGCAGTAGCTTTCGCGTATGTCACAAACCGCATTTTCGTGTTTAAATCGAAATCTAAGGATTATCTAAACGAGATAGCTAAATTTGTCGGCGGAAGAGTGGCTACACTTTTAATGGAAATGTTTATAATGTGGTTCTTCTGCAATTTGCTTGGATTAAACAGCAACATGTGGGTATTCGTATTTACCATCGTTTGCCAAGTTCTAATAACGGTCGCTAATTACTTTATCAGTAAATTTATGGTCTTTATAAAGAAAGATGATAAGAATAAAAATAATGCATAAAGATAAGATTCCTCAACATTAGGAGTCTTTTTTTGTATAATAAAATACAATGCAGTGTATAATAATAGAGAGAAAAGAAAAAAATTAAAATAATTAGCACTTGGTGTTGACAAGTGCTAATAAAAGTGGTAGTATTATATTCAGAAAGGTGATGGAAAATATGAATTTAATTCCAAGAAAATATTATTTAGGTGATGATTTCTTTGACGATTTCTTTGAACCTGCCTTAAAGGACCAAATGAAATGTGACGTATATGAAAAGAACGGCGAATACCATATAGAGCTAGATGTTCCTGGCTATGATAAAGAGGATATCAATATCGAATGTGATAACGGATATCTAACAATCAGCGCATCTAAGACGAGCGAAGATAAGGATGAAGGAAAGACTTATATTCGTAGAGAAAGACGCATGGGAAGTTTCACTCGTTCCTTCTATGTAGGAGACGTAGAACCAGATGAAATAGAGGCTGAATTTAAGAAAGGCACTTTGAATATCGTGGTTCCAAAATTGGATGAAAAACCAACAAAAAAACAAATCGAAATAAAGTAATGTTTTAAGAGCTCTGTTTAGAGTTCTTTTTTTACGAAAGTTCGTAATAAGTGAGAATTTAAAAAAGAGATTAAGTCGGGTATAA
>CAZLNI010000065.1:0-7158 GCA_964560995.1 uncultured Muribaculaceae bacterium | reverse complement strand
GGAGGCTAAGCCTAGTAGTCCCTTACTTGCAGTATCATATAATTATAACGAAAAACTATGGGCACATAAAAGCGATATAACGAAGATAGTTTTGGAAGATACTTTATCACCTAAAACAGATGCGACATATAGTTACGATATATCTAGCGAGCAAGATGAAAGTATCATGAGCTACTTGGTACCAAACAGCGATGACACATCAAAGTACACTGCCTATATACAAGCAAATGGAAAACTTGTTGCTAATAAAAACAGTTCATATCTTTTTAAAGATTTTATCAATCTAACAAGTATTGAAAATCTTGATAAATTTGACACAGGTAATGTAACTAATATGACTAGTATGTTTCATAATTGTAATAATATAACAGTTCTAGATTTGAGCAACTTTGATACTAATAATGTTAATTATATGATACAAATGTTTTATAATTGTAAAGCTTTAACTAGTTTGGACGTTAGTAATTTTGATACGAGTAAAACTAACAATATGTATAGTATGTTTCATAATTGTAACAATTTAACAACACTAGATGTAAGCAATTTTGATACGCGTAATGTTACTAATATGTATAGTATGTTTAATAATTGTAAAAATTTAACAACACTAGATGTAAGTAATTTTAATACAAGTAATGTATTTGACATGAGCTTTATGTTTTGTTTCTGCGAAAAATTAAGCAATATTGATGTAAGTAATTTTGACACAAGTAATGTAACTAATATGGCCGAAATGTTTTATTACTGCAAAGCTCTAACATCCCTTGATGTAAGTAATTTTGACACAAGTAATGTAACTAAAATGTATGGTATGTTTACTTACTGCAGTACTCTATCCTCTCTTAACCTAAGTAATTTCGATACTAGTAAGGTTACTGATATGGGAAATATGTTTTTATACTGTAGGAATATAACAAGTTTAGATTTAACGAATTTCAATACTAGTAATGTTACGGATATGGGCCAGATGTTTTCTTACTGTACTAACTTATCAAATCTTGATTTAAGCATTTTTAATACTAGTAATGTTACGGATATGGGCGAACTGTTTGCTGGTAGTAGCAAATTAACAACTACTATAACGATACGTGGTACTAAGTGCACAAACTATACTAATATGTTTTCGTATACTGCAACAATATCTGGTTCAAAAATTATAGTAAATTATACATCAGACGCGTCTACATTAGTTAATAATATGCTTGCAACTAAATCATCATCATCTAAAGTAGTAAAAGGCACTCAAGTAAGTTGATTCAAACCAATTGGTTAAGTATTTAATATTATATTAGTAAATTTTCTTTTTACTGTATAAATTCAGATAAGTTCATAGAAGTTATAAAACTAATGAAAGCGAAGGTTTAGATATTATGCATTTTGTCTTTCAACCAAATAAATAAGATTCACTAGATGAATCTTATTTATTTGCGATTATATAGTAGAGTATAGAACCGACAAAACTCGCGAGCATTGCTGCAAACATGAACCAGATAAATATCTTAGTTCCTAAACTAGATTTCTTTTTTGCCTTATAAGCCATGTTTTTCACCTCTTATTGCCATAATTGTATCAAATTATTCATAAAATTAAAAGTCCTAAATATGATTAACTAGGAGAAAAAATATTATGAAATTTTTAAAAAATAATTTTCTAGTAAAATTCGTAGTCACATTATTTTTTATAGGTCTTATCATCGGAATAGGGTACCACTTGACTTTTAGACCAAATTTAGGAGATACTTTAGAAATCTTTAAAGAAATGATATTAGGAACACACCAAAATATATTTCTTTCCTCTATCATTGTTGTATCGGCTATATTTATCTTATCTCTATCGATAGTAGGTATACCCGTCATACTCTTTTATGTTTTCTATGAGGGTGTAAGTATAGGTTACACCTTAATTGCCTTTATTCTTACATATCATATTAAAGGCGCTATATTCTATTTATTATTTTTTATAATATCTAAGTTAATATTCTTAGTTATAGTCGGTTATTTTTCGATTATGTCATTAAGATATATTGCCTCATTTTTAGATCACTTCTTTTCTAAAAATAAAAGCGAATTATATAAGACGATTGTCTATCACTTTTATCGCTTCGCCATCGTTCTATGCGTTGTTATATTAAATTGTGGTATAATCTATTTGTTTGCCAATAAATTGATTGGATTATTTGTAGGTATAATATAATAATCAATTTATAGATAGCTATAATAAATGAAAAAGGTTTTATTTTATATGCACTATAAAGATATTGCCACATAATGTGCATATAATTATAGACAAATACTATAAATATGGGGTAAAATAAGTTTGTTTTAAGGAGATGAGAATCAAATGGCTAATATAACTACTGCTATTAATGTAAATGTTCCAGTTGAAGTTAAAGAGGAGGCCACCAACTTATTTAATAGTTTAGGACTTAATATGAGTACTGCAATTAATATATTTTTAAAAAGAGCAATTTACGAAAGAGGCATACCTTTTGACATAAAACTTTATCCATCCAATGAATTATCTGAAGCTTTAAAAGAATTAGATTATATGGAAAGTCATCTTGATAAATGTAAAGTTTATCATGATGTTGATAAGATGTTTGAGGACATTCTAAATGAAGAATGATTTAAAAGAAACTAAATATGGTATTATTACATCTAGCAAGTTTAATAAACAATTGAAGAAAATAAAAAAACAAGGCAAAGATATAAAGAAGTTGAATATTGTTGTAAAAAAGTTAGCTAACGGTGAGATATTAGAAGTAAAGTATAAAGATCATGTTTTAAACGATACAAAATATTACCGAAATTGTCGTGAGTGTTATATTGAGCCAGACTGGTTGCTAATTTATAAGTATGATGATGACAAGATTATTTTATACTTGGTTGAGACTGGCTCTCATGCAGATTTATTTAATATGTAGCAATACATATTTTTATGTGCAATGAGACATGTTTTATGAAGCTTTATAAGAATTTAAATATTTACAACCTTTCGTCATAACAAGATATTGTTGAATGTTAAATAATAAATTATAATTTACTTATACAAGTCTTTAAAAAAAGATAGTTTATTATGCATACGAAAAGATGGCAATTGAAATGATCGAAAGACGGAAAAATAATGCTTATAGAAAAGTAAATGAGGGAATGATTTTACTTTATTTAGAGGTCGGTAAATTTTTTATATGAATTAGTAGATTGGTGATGAATATAGAATACAGGTAGGAAACCATGATTTCATTATTGATTTACCTTTTTTACAATAGAGAACTATCTTGCTTAGTAGCTTTTGAGTTAAAATTGAATGAGTTTATGCAGAATATTTAGGAAAAATGAATTCGTATTTAGAGGCTTTAGATAGAGATGTTGTAGAAAACTCTTTAATCAAAAATATGTCTCAAACTTTGATTTCAGAATACAAATTAAAGTTGATTGATAAAAAATTATTAGAGAACAGATTAAGCGCGAGGAAAAGAGTATTAGATAATCATTTTTAACATAGATTGTACAAGAATTAAGTAAGAATTAAGCAAGATGTGTTTTTTAATTTAGTATTATAAATTATGAGGAAACTAAATATCACGATAAAATCGTGACTTTTTATTAGAAATTTGATACAATCATCTAGTGAAAGGGATGACTCTATATGGCTGGTAAGAGTAGAGTAGTAGTGGGCTTAAGTGGGGGAGTAGACTCCGCAGTTGCTGCCCATATCTTAAAAACTCAGGGATACGAGGTAATAGGACTATTCATGAGAAATTGGGATTCTATGTTAAATAACGATATAGAAGGAAACCCTAACTCTGGGCCAATATGTCCTCAAGAACAAGATTATAACGACGCTAAAGAAGTTGCAGACCAATTAGGTATCGAATTAAAAAGAATAGACTTTATAAAAGAATATTGGGATGACGTCTTTACATACTTCTTAGAAGAATTAAAGAAGGGTAGAACACCTAATCCCGATTTGATGTGCAATAAGTATATCAAGTTTGATTTATTTAAAAAAGAAGCGAAGAGGTTGGGAGCAGACTTCATTGCTACTGGTCACTATGCTAGATACGAGAGAGGTCTTCTCTTAAGAGGAATAGACGACAATAAAGACCAAACATATTTCCTTGCCCAAGTAAACCGCCAAAACTTCGAAGACGTCTTATTTCCTATTGGCAACTTAACTAAACCCGAAGTACGCCAAATCGCGACTGATTTGAATTTACCTATCGCTAAAAAAAAGGATTCGACAGGAATATGTTTTATAGGTGAACGAAATTATCAAAAATTCTTACATAACTATCTAGAACCTAATCCTGGTGACATCATCGACATCGAGACGATGAAAAAGGTAGGGAAACACACTGGACTAATGAATTATACGATCGGTCAGAGAAGGAACGTCGGTTTAAGTGGCGACAAGGATAAGCACTATGTCGTCGGTAAAGACGTCAAAAAGAACGAGTTATACGTTGCTTTTGGCGAAGGTTCAGAATATCTTAAGAGTGACGCATGTACTATAACCGATGTTAATTGGTTGCTGGATAATATACCAGACACTTGTACTGCAAAATTTCGTTATCGAAGTAAAGATGTACCCGTCAAACTGATGAAAATAGATGACAATAAATGGCAAGTAATTTACGAAGGCATGACGGATGGCGTTACTCCCGGTCAAGCTTGCGTTTTATACGACGGTGAAGTATGCTTAGGAAGCGGAATTATCGATGAAATATATAAAAAAGGAGAAAGACTTTGGTATTTATAAAGTCTTTTTTCTTTAAAAGTCAAGTTTTTGTTGACAGCACAGTGTCCAATAGAGTAAAATTAAATTGTAAACTAAGAAGGACGGTATACATATGAATAAATTAAATGAAATATTACAAGAATTAGGAATATCTAAAGTAAAACTCGCTAAATACTTAGGAGTTTCTAGGCAGATGATTTATAATTATCTAGAGTTAGAAAGTTTAAATAAATGGCCTAAAGAGAAAAAGATGCTTTTATTTAAATTGCTCGATATCGAAGACGGCACTGACAAAGCACTTAGCAAGATTAAGATTACTTCTGAGTACATCATGGAAGTAGAGAGCCGTTTAAACCAAAGTATCAGAGATAGTATCGAATTAGACGATATGGGCGATCTAAAGAAACTAAAAAAAGAGGAGCAACAATTATTCTCCGATATAACATATATCGTAAAAGATAAATTGACTGACGACCTCAATCATGAAGAAAATGTCGTATTTTTGACATATTTATATCACATTCTACAATCTGCCGACAATGTTACGATGATAAAATATTGGTTAGCATATTTTAGTAAAAAACTAGGCTTTACTGACCCTAACGACTTTAAATTTGATGAGGACCAACAATTCCGCTTCGAAGGAATAGCACATTCTGCAATCTCACTTTTCAGCCATGGAGGTGCGTCAAAGAGCAAAGTTATTGAGGCTAGAACTCGTTTTGTTCAAGAAGTTGAAGCTAAAAAAGAAGAAAAACTATCGAGAACGCAACAATTAAATACAGTAAAAATCCAAGCTTTGAGAGAATTAGGTTATACATCACTAACAACTGAAAATGCATCAGAAGTTTTCGAGCGTATAGCAGAAATTGAATCCAGAAAAGTGTAGGGTAGGAAGAGGGCAACAAATTTAGCATTTAAGCCCTTTTTTCGTTCCCTATTATTCTATTTTATTAAAGAGTTTTTACAAATCAAATAATAAATAATTAAAAGTGCTCCTTATACACCTTAAATTTATGATAAAGATTACCTGTAACTAAAAAAACTTAAATAAAATTTTTATAGCACTCCCCCTATTCAAAAAAAAATTCGTTAAAGAGGGGAGTCTATTAGTATATAACCTTGTTATGGCGTTAGTAATAGTTTATAAGCGTTAATTATCAAAAGCTTCGATGAACTATCCATGCGCCAAAGTTTATAATCGATTAGTACAAATTATTAAAAATATATTTTAGATAAATTAACAAAAAAATATTTGTAAATTTATTGCCAAGATTTGTTTTCAGATATTGAGATTTGATTATTAATAATGTATAATAAATATATAGAATAAAAAAGATAATAATTGAGACAGAGAGTTTTATCGAGTTTTATCCTAAAACGTATAACTTCTCATAATCTGTATTATGTTAACTTCTTTATTTCATATTATTATTAAACTTTGAAAGGATTTGATTGCAATATGAAAATCGATTATGAAAAAATAAATGATCCCGACTACTTTAGTGGTGTCATACAGTCTATTAATAATGTCACTGAACCGCGTATACTCTACGGGCTATTAAATATGTTAGCTGAACACTTACGTAATAAAGAAGTTGCGACGCCTATCGAAGTATCAGCATCTATGATTATGTTAACAATCCAAAATCGTTTAAATATGCTTACTTTATCACAAAAAAAAGATGCTGAAATCGATTCTTCTGAACTCGCAAAGTTTGAGGAATACGCAGATAAACTTGATTCAATAACCGAGGCTGAAGAGCCAATTACTAATAAAAAAGATAATAGGGGGGATAAAGTGCTTAAACTACACCCTACTACCTCTGTTTCTAGTAAGGCAGGTACTGTATCGATCGTATTAATTTTTGCAGGAATTGCTATCACTTCTATCATGTACACCTTACTTTGGATAGCGCATACTAAAGGATAAACTTAAAAAAGCCATAGTGGCTCTTTTTATTGGGAACATCGATACAAAAAGTCTATTACTACTCCACTCTATTCTATTATTATTATTATTTATTAGAAGTATTAGAATCTTTTTTTGGCAAAAAACTCAACCGAGGATGTATTTCTTCACTAGATAACAGTCTTTTAGCTGTAGGAACGAAACTGGCATTACACGTTATATGATTTACTTGTAGTTCTCTAAAAAATTCCAGGTTCTCAGCAAAGTTTGTATGTAATCCGCATAATCCTATACTTATATCGGGATTTGCAATTCTAGCTCTATAAATACACTCTCTTAATATTTCCTTTACTCTATCGTCTAATAGAGCAAAACACTTGTCACGGCTGGTTCTAGATAGTTTTGTAACATCTTCAGTCAAATCGTTTAATCCAATTGCAATAAAATCAGCATCGCCTGTAATATAATCCAGTCTATTAGCAAACCGAACATATTCGACCATTGCC
>CAZLNI010000064.1:0-7178 GCA_964560995.1 uncultured Muribaculaceae bacterium | reverse complement strand
TAAGCTAGATAGCACTTGGACTATCTATATTGCGAATAAAATGCCCCTAGGTGTCGAAATTATTTCTCATCTTAAGTCTGTATGTAAAAACGGTTTTGATGAAGTAAAGAGAGTCGATATCGAAGTTACGAACGACTCTTTTAATGACTCCGATGTACTATCTTATATAAAATATTACATGGAAGAACTATCGACTAAAAGCCCTGCTCTTAAAAGTCTACGCGGTAACGAAATTACCGTAAAAAATAAAGAAATCGTCGTCGAAGTTACGAACAATGTCGAAAATAATTTGATTACGTCTAAAAAGGATAAGATAATTTCTTGGTTAGAGAGAATGGGTTTACCAGGCATTTCGATCGGTACTGTAACGAACGACGCCAAAAGGAAACGCGTAAAAGAGGAAATTAAGAAGAGCAAAGAAAATGCAGCTGAGGCTTTAAAAGTGCCAACTGTCGCCTACGAAGAGAAGAAAACTTCACCCGTTTTGGAGATTAAGGGAACAGCACTTTTTGGAGTACCTTTCGACGATAGTCGCATAGTCGCGATTAAAGAAATCAAAGAGGAAAGACGGGGAGTATGCTTTGTCGCCTGTATAGAAAACCTGCGCGTCATCGAGTCACAACGTACGGATTATAAGATATTTACGATTAACGTGAACGACGGGGAGAGTTCTTTTACGTGTAAACTTTTCACAAATGATTCGAACGTCTATCAATTTTTGCTCAAAAACTTGAAAGAGGGCAACTGGTATAAGTGGAGAGGAAGCGTCAAGAACGACGACTATCTCCATAGGTTGGTTCTCACCGTCCGCAACATAATGGAATGTGACGATAAAGCATTCGTTAAACCGCAGGTTTCTAACGTAAAAGTAAAAGATAATGTCGAGCTTCAATCACAAGACGATTATATCGATTATGGAGAGATACCTCCCTATATTCCAGAGGATGACGGGTATGTCGATGCGAGCGACGCTGCTTTCTTCGCTTTCGACGACGAAGTTCCTCTTCCAGAGTGCGATTTCGTCGGTACAGACGATTTGCCTATGACTTTCGATTCTCCTATAAATAAAACAGAACCTAAATATGAAAAAGAGAATACAATCTATAAAAAAGAAGAAAAGCCACACAATAACTACAGTTCTACTGCCCCCCATCGCGAAGTCGATGACGAAGGACACAAGATAATAGTCGGCGACGCTGTCAAAACAAACGTCAAAGAGATGAAAAACGTACTTACACCAGAATCCGCTTGTGCTTTTGAATGTAAGATTTTCGATACCGAATTTTTCGAGTCATCCAAGACACCTTTTAAGATTATCACTCTCAAAATTACGGATAAAACGGATTCCTTTTTAGCGAAGATTTTTACGCGCGATGCTGCCGAGTTCACGCGTCTAGCGAAAGAGTTAAAAAAAGGCAAATGGATAAAAGTCGATGGACAAGTCAAATATGACGACTATGCCAAAGATTTAGTTTTAAATATTCAAAATCTAGTCGAAATACCTAATCGCGATACAGTTTTAGTAGACGATGCGCCCGTCAAACGTATCGAGCTACACTCACATACGACGATGAGCCAAATGGACGGGTTGTTAGATGCAGGAACTTATATCGATACTCTTTATAAAATGGGTTATAAAGCCGTCGCGATAACCGACCACAATGGCGTTCAAAGCTACCCAGATGCTTTCCATAAGGTGACGAGTATCAATAAAGGTATAGAGGACCCCAAAGACCGCTTTAAAGTATTATATGGTGTAGAATTAAACATGATTGAAGATGTCGTCGACATCGTTAAAAGACCCGTCGACATGCCTAGCTTAGATGCCACTTACTGCGTCTTCGACTTCGAGACGACGGGGTATAATGCCGGGGGCGGAGATACTATTATCGAAATAGGTGCGGTCCTCATAAAAAATGGCGAAATCGTCGATCGTTTCGACGAACTCATCGACCCAGGAAGACCTTTGCCTGCGAAGATTACGGCGATTACGAACATAACTGACGATATGGTAAAAGGCAAAGCCAGTGAAGAAGAAGCGGTCAAACGTTTCATCGAATTCTTTAAAGATTATCCGATGGTCGCCCACAATGCCAAATTCGACGTTTCTTTTCTAGAAAGAGCTTACCAGAAATATAATCTCGGCGAGTTTACGAACTGTATCATCGATACGCTCGAACTTTCACGAACTTTAGATAACGGATTTGCTCGGCACAGTTTAAGTGCTCTTGTCAAACGTTACAATGTCGAATGGGATGAAGATGCTCACCACAGAGCTGACTACGATGCTGAAGGCACGGCTCACGTCTTAGCTAAAATGGTCCAAAAGATGTATAACCAAAACATCGAGAATATCAAAGATTTTAACAATCTCGTCCAAAAAGAAGAGATATATAAATACGGAAAGAATTATCATATAAATATACTCGTCAAGAATCTAACGGGACTTAAAAATCTCTTCAAATTAGTCAGTCTTGCCAATACAAAGTATTTATATAATACGCCGCGTATACTGCGCAGCGAAGTTATCGCACACCGCGAAGGACTGTTAATCGGAAGTGGCTGTTATGAGTCGGAAATATTCACTCAAGCGAGACGCCTCTCTGATGAAGAATTATCGAATTTAATTCAATTTTACGACTATGTCGAAGTACAACCGCCAGAAGTTTATTCGCACTTAATAGACATGGGAGAATTTTACAACATCGTAGAACTACAAAATCATATCAAGAAAATAGTCGATACGACGATCTCTGCAGGCAAGTTGATAGTCGCAACGGGCGATGTCCACCATTTCTTAAAAGAAGATAAAATCAGTCGCGAGATAATCGTAAACCAAAAAGTGCCAGGTGGAGGAAGACACCCTCTTGCTAAAAATGACATCCAAAACATACCTTCCCAACACTTTAGAGTTACTTCCGAGATGCTTAAAGATTTCGACTTCTTAGATAGCGAGGTTTGTAAAAAAATCGTCATCGACAACCCTCTTAAGATAGCCGATATGTGCGAAGAAATAGAAGTTATACGCGATACACATGGCGTACCCTTTGCGCCAAAAATTGCCGATTCCGAAAAGACCGTCAAGGATATGGTCTATAATCGTGCCCACGAATTATACGGCGACCCATTGCCAGAGTTGATAGAGAAGCGTATCGAAGATGAACTTCGAGGCATTATCAAAGGTGGATATGACGTCATCTATTTGATTGCCCAAAAGCTCGTCAAACATTCTAATGAAGACGGCTATCTAGTAGGTTCGCGAGGATCAGTAGGGTCATCGTTTGTTGCGACGATGATGGGTATTACGGAAGTAAATCCGCTCCCTGCTCATTACGTCTGTCCAAATTGTAAAAATACTATTTTCGAACTCGACGGTGTAGCTCTCGCGACTAAGTATTCTTGTGGATACGACATGCCAGACTTTGAGTGTCCTAACTGTCAAACGCTAATGGAGAAACAGGGACATGACATGCCTTTCGCGACCTTTTTAGGCTTCAATGCCGACAAAGTACCAGATATCGATTTAAATTTCTCTGGAGAAAACCAAGCTTCAGCGCACGAATATACTAAAGTGCTCTTCGGTGAGAACAACGTCTTTAGAGCGGGAA
Source organism: uncultured Muribaculaceae bacterium (assembly GCA_964560995.1). Lineage (GTDB taxonomy): Bacteria > Bacillota_I > Bacilli_A > RF39 > UBA660 > RUG11867. The sequence continues at coordinate 3,570 of CAZLNI010000064.1, read as the reverse complement.
CGGTCGGTACTGTAGCTGATAAAACGGCATATGGCTTCGTTAAGGGTTACTGCGAAGCTAAAGGAATAACGAACATGAAAAGTGTCGAGATCGAAAGACTCGCACAGGGATGTGTAGGGGTAAAGAGAACTACTGGACAACATCCAGGTGGTATAGTCGTCATCCCAGATTATATGGACGTGTACGACTTTACGCCATACCAGTATCCAGCAGATGACGATTCTAAAGCTTGGAGAACGACTCACTTCGAATACCATGCCTTAGAAGATAACCTTTTAAAACTAGATATACTCGGTCACGATGATCCGACTGTCTTGCGTATGCTTCAAGATCTCTCCGGCATAGATGTGACGAGCATCCCACTAGGAGAAAAAGAGACTATGTCGATTTTCTTAGGGCCAGAAGTGTTAGGCGTCACTAAAGAAGATATTTCTTGTGAAACGGGAACTCTAGGAGTGCCTGAATTTGGAACGAAGTTCGTCGTTAAAATGTTATCAGAAACAAAACCGACAACTTTTGCTGAGCTCATTAAAATTTCCGGTTTGTCCCACGGAACCGATGTTTGGGCTGGCAATGCCCGCGACTTCATCATGAGTGGTCAAGTCGAATTCAAAGACGTCGTCGGTTGTCGTGATGACATAATGGTCAACTTAATCGCGTACGGTATGGAGCCTTTAAAAGCTTTCAAAATAATGGAATTCGTCCGTAAAGGTAAGGCATCAAAAGATCCAGAAACGTGGAGTGGCTTTGCCGAAGATATGCATGCATGCGAAGTTCCAGAGTGGTATATAGAGACTTGTCGACGCATCAAATACATGTTCCCGAAGGCTCATGCGGCTGCCTATGTAATAAGTGCTTTCCGCATCGCTTGGTTCAAAGTACATAAACCTATATATTATTATGCTGCTTATTTCAGTGTCCGTTGTAACGACTTCGACATCGTCACGATGTGTAAAGGTTACGATGCAATAAAAGCTAAGTTCGACGAGATAAGTGAGAAAGGCTTTGACGCAGCTCAAAAGGAGTCGGATTTGGCTAATGAACTGCAGCTGGCGATAGAGATGACTAAACGTGGCATCAGTTTTAAAATGATCGACCTCGAGAAGTCAGATGCTAGAAATTTTATCATCGGCGAAGATGGTAAGAGTCTGATATTCCCATTTAGAGGATTAGACGGACTAGGTGAAAACGTCGCTCAAGCGATTATAGACGAAAGAAAAAAGGGAGCCTTCATAAGTATCGAAGACTTAGCTATGCGTGCCAAGGTCAATTCGACGACGATAGAGAGAATGCGCGCGTTAAACATCTTTGCAGGCTTACCAGAATCTAATCAGCTTAGTTTGTTCGACTAGACGTAGAGATACTTCTTTTTGTTTTGTATAATAGAAAGAAAAATCCTTATAATACTAATTAAAAGGAGTGTATATGAGAGACGATAAACTGAAAAAGTATTTAAGGAAAAAGTATTATAAAGACGACAGAAAAGTGGTTACTATATATATCGAGAGTGAAAAGAAATTATATAATACTTTAGATGGCATGAAGGACACTTTGAATTCCGAAGTTACCGACTATTTAAATAGAAGTGTTGAAACTATATTACCTGCAAACAGGGTGGAAATAAAAGTAGAGTGTTCGAAGGAAGTGGACCTCGCTAACTTTCAAAAATGTCTTAAAATCCATTACGGTATCGAAAATCTAAACTATGCTCGCATAAAAAAATTAGTGACCCGCAAAAAGAGAATCCTCCTCATCATAGCCGCCTTTGTTCTTTTAAGTCTCTATTTCGACAATACTTTTCTTTTAGAAGTTCGCAATTTCATTATAACTTTGTCGATTTGGGAATATATCGATATGATACTCGGTTCGAGTGAAGAAGACGAGATCGAAGAGTACGTTTCCAAACTTTTAGAAGATGCTAAAGTTATCTAATTGAAGCAAAAAGTATTTTGTGCTAAAATAAAGTTATCGAAAAGAGTAGTGATAATTATGGTCGAAGAGACGCTTAGGGATTTGAAAATAGAAGAATCTATCATAAAAAAAATAATGACTTCTTTTTTAGCGAATAGATATAGTCCTCAAGAAGCAAAAAATAATATTCTTGCCAATTTTAAGTTTTTAAAAAGTTTCATCGTCGACGATAAAAAAATAGCTCGTATACTTAAGGGAGAACCCGCTATTCTTCTATATAAAGTGGAAACACTTGATGAAGAAGAAACACTTGATGAAGAGGGAACACTTGATGAAGAGGGAACACCTAATGAGGAAGAAACACTTGATGAAAAGGGAACGCTTAAAAGAAAATTTAAATGTTTAAAAGACGTGGGATTTGATAAAAAGCAAATCATCAAAATTGTGACTGGTCATTCGCGCATACTGACTATGAATTTGAGTGCTTTAAACCAAAAATTTGCCAATTTAGAAAAGGAAGGATTTACCACAAACCAGCTTCTCCAAATGGGAGTCTCTTTTCCGCCATTTTTGAGTACCGCTTTGAGCAATGTACAAAATAGAATTTCAAAATTCATCGGATTAGATTATTCTAGAGAGCAAGTTATTGCCATGATGGCCTCATATCCTCAAATATTAAGCGTCGACTTAGAACAACTTATGGCTAAATATGCGGTTTTTTTGGACGCTGATTTTTCTAAAGAAGAAATCATCCACATAACTGGCTCTTATCCGACGATTTTTGGTAACAGTTTAGATACACTCAATAAAAAACTCGCGACTGTCTCTGGAAAAGATTTAAAGAGTGAAATAATGAAAAATCCTAAAAGATTGATGCAAAGCGCAAAGATGACAGCTGCCCGTGCTAATTTTTACGAGAAGAACAAAGAAGGTTTGACCCAGTCGCGTGGTTCAGTTATTTACTGTAATTTCAACTACTTCAATAAGAAGATTTCGCCCTTATCTAAAACTGAATTGATTAAGCAATATGGCGATGAGGAGAAGAAGATAGCATGAATAGCTTAGCACAATTTTTTCAAAAAGAAGATTTAGTTTATTTAGCTACCTTGAATCCTCATCTTTTTAATTTAACTAATGAAGAAGTAGATAAAGCGATTGCCAATTTAGAATCATTAGGTTGTGAAAGAGAAGAAGTAAAAGAAATAATCTATGAAAATCCTTTCTATTTGGAAATTACAGAAGAAGATTTTAAAGAACTTATTAATAGTTTGAGCAGTTTGAATTTGCTAGATTATGGCGAACTTTTTATCTCGAATCCCCATCTTTTAAGTGTCGTTCCATCCGACCTTGCACGCTCCATAAATGAGTTTAAAAGTATCGGGTTAGATGAAGACGCAATAATAGACAAACTCCAAAATGGCGAATATTAAAATTTTGGCCTCGAAATCGATGTGAATAGGCGATTTTTTCTTGCTTTTTGTCGAAACCACATGATATAATCATATCAGTGTGAACGGAAGGAGGGATTTTAAATGACAAAAGTAGTGGTTAATAAGGGTGACATCGATGGTGCTTTAAGAAAGTTTAAAGTAAAAGTCGCTCGAAGTGGTGTCCCTTCTGAACTTAAGAAGCACAAGTGCTATACTAAGCCAGGTGTAA
>CAZLNI010000063.1:0-7210 GCA_964560995.1 uncultured Muribaculaceae bacterium | reverse complement strand
GTAGTTAGATTCTTCTTTAGTAACATAAAAGTCTATTTCATCGTTCGCATATGCCTCTTCTAGAGTCTTTTCACTATCGACTGAATAAGCGATGTTCATGTTTTTCAGCAACTCTTTTTCGGTGTCCGAAAGATCATAAGCGAAGCCGATGCGATTATACTCTTCTATAGGTTTATTCATCTGCATCTCAAATAGAGCTGACAAGCCTAAGACAAGTAAAGGAATCATGATAGGTATAATAAGCATCATAGCGAGGGATTTCTTATCTCTAAACATCTCTTTTAGTTCTTTTTTTAATACTATCAATATTTTATTTTTCATCTGCAATTCCTCCAATTAAAGCAAAGAAAGCGTCGCGAAGATTAGTCGTCTTCGTCTCGTTTAGGATTTCTTTAGGCGTTCCTTCTTTTATGACTTCTCCTTTGTGGATTAATAAGACGCGGTCACATATGTTTTCTGCTTCTTCCATATAATGTGTAGAATAAAGTATCGTCTTACCTTTGTCTCGTTCCTTCTTGATGAAATCTAAGATGACTTGGCTTGAAATGATATCGAGACCACTCGTCGCTTCATCAAGTATGTAATATTTAGGGTCGTGGACGAGGCAGCGGGCAATGTTAACGCGTTGCATTTGTCCAGTCGAAAGTTTTTCAATCTTGTTATAAAGAAAACTATCCATATCGAGAGTTTTGGAGATTTCTTTAATTTCCTTTTCGGCTTTATTTTCATCAACACCATAAAAGTCGCAGCACATACTCATCAGTTCAAAAGGTGAGAATTTCTGATAAATTTTGGTATTACCAGATAAGTAAGCGATGTTTTTCTTGATTTCGACTTCATTTTCTTTATAGTTCATGCCATCGAACGCGATTTCTCCTGAGGTAGGCTCTAAGATGCCTCCTATCATGCGAAGGAGTGTCGTCTTCCCCGCCCCATTTGGACCAAGTATACCGATTATTTCTCCATCGTGGGCTTCTAGGGAGATATCTTTGTCAGCCCAAAATTCTTCTTTGGTTTTTTTAGCAGTCAGTTTTATAAACTTCTTTTTGACATGTTCAACTTTTAACATATGTCTATCCTCCTTATATGTTTGTGAGTCAACTAGGACTCTTGATAAAAATTATACTCCTATATACTTTTTTGCGCAAGATAGCAAGAAAAAATGCACTAGAAGATAGTGCGGTTTTTATTTTATATTAGTTATCATACCTGTAGTTTTAAATGTATCTTTTTTATTTATGGTGACTTTTTCTCCGCCTTTGTGCGTTCCACTTTGATATGTGTAATTCTCTAGCGTGCCCGTATTTGTTCCACCCGTATAGAGAGAATATTCGTCAACTGACAGTTTGTCGTTACTTATTATGAGGGTCTTAAATGACTCTTGAGCGATAAACGAAGTGATTACTTCATCTTTAGAATTCTTGAGAGTGACTAGCGCATCTTTAGCGATAGGCGTCGACAGGGTAAAAGAGATGGTTTTTTGTTTAGATGTAGTTAGAGGTGTTTCTAACATATCGGAACCGAGTGCGATTAAGTTTCCTCCGTTTATTTCGAATCCTTCGTCAGTATCGATACCAGCATCCCCGCCTTTTGGAGAGCCTATAGTATAGATGACTCCACCGTTAATCTTTAGATTTTTATTGGAGTCGATGCCATCGCCAGAAGCATTTATGAAAAGAACTCCTCCATTAATGGTTATAGTTCCACCATCGCCTCCTGCATTAAGCCCATCGTCTTTTGATTCGATGTAGATTTCACCCGATTCGATCGTAATGTCGTTCGTCTCTGTAGCTATCCCTTCACCTTCCTCTTGATTGCCATACACTTTTAGAGTGCCTTTACCTTCTATAGTTAGAGGTCCAACAGAATATAGACACGCATCGTATTCACTTGAGCCGCCATCTTTTAAGATGTTTTCTGAATTTTCTAAAAGAGTTATGTTGAGCTCGTTAGTTGAGACATTGGCAATCGCGGCAGTTAATTCATTTTCAATCGTGACTCCGTCTAAATTAAGAATTACTGTTCCATCGGCATCGATTAGAACTGTGTGATTAAGCTTACCATGAAGCGTATAAGTGCCTTTTCGCGTTAACGTAATATTCTCATCGTAGTCATCTAAATCGATAACAGATGAAGATATCTCTAAACCCTTTTGGATATCTTCTTTCTTAGTCGTTTTGGTTGTCTCGTCGTTTAGGGGTTCGAGATGTGAATTATTTATCCAAAGAGAAGCAGACCAAGTAAAAATAAGCGAAATAATAATGGCGGATTCAACTAAGATGATAGCTTTTTCTTTAGTAGGTAGAGTTTCTTTAAGTGTCAAAGCATTCAGATGCGATAAGATGAGATAAGACATAACAATAATTAACGAAGTAGTTTCTATAATTAATAGAAAATAATAGATGTTTATTTCTTTATTTTCGTTGTTAGACGGGTCTTTAAACTCTTCTCTTTTTGGGAAATCTTGTTCATTAGGTTCTGGCTGGTTTCCTTTTAAATCATCTTCTGGTCTTCCTATTTGTGGACGGTTTTTAAGTTGTGTATCATAGGCATCTGGTACATGATTTCTCATCTTTTGAATCGTGAATATCGTACTTCCTAATAGAATAAGTAATAAACCTATCAACAAAACATTTTTAATTTTTTTAGACATAAGTTCTCCTTTTCATGCTTCTATTTAACTATATTTATGTGTCATAGGAAAGAAATTATCATGAAGGAAGGGTTAAAAAACGATGAAAAGTTGATGAAGTTACATTATTCAAACCAAATTGTAATCGTGAGGTAGCCATCTTTGAAAGCGGCTTGAACTTTTCCACCGTTTTGTTCGACTAGTTCTTTGGCAATAGAAGCGCCTATCCCTGTATTACATTTGCCGTTTTCTACAGTAAAATAGCGGTCGAAGATTCTAAGTGCGGCCGCCGTATCTAGGTTTTTTGAGTCGTTTTTAAACAGCATGTGACCATCTTCAAAAAGTTGTATTTCAAAATAGTGGACGCAGTATTTTAGAGCATTGGAGATGATGTTTTCGAGTATTCTATCGAGGGCTCGTTTGTCTAGTTTTTTGAAAATTTTTCTTTCTGGAATCGTTATTTTTGGAACGATGGTTTTTTCGATAAAAAAGGCATAATTCTCGCCAATGATGGCTTCGAGAGTAGTGTTAAGACAGACGTTTTCAATGGTATTTTGCTCCTTTGAATCCAAGTATTTTGAGTAGTCGAACAGTTGCTCGGTCAGATTTGCTAGTTCATCTGTTTTACTAGATATGTATTTCAAGTATTCTTTTTTCTTTTTCAATGTTTTCTCATCTTTAATTAAATCGAGATAACCCCTTATGGCAGTAAGGGGCGTTCTGATGTCATGGGTTATGTTCGTTATGGATGTTCTTAAGTCTTGGTTGCCACGGTCATATCGGATTTTTTGTTGGCGGAGTTCACTAAGGTGTCTATTTAGATTGCCCGCAAGTTTTTCTATATCTTTATCGTTAGATGAGACGGTTAAAAGAGCATTCGTATCGGAATGTATGATTTCATCGATTTGGCTTTCTAATTCAGCTATCGAAGACTTCAGCAGATAGATTTTGATGAGAGCCACTATTAACAATATAGATATAAAAATAGAAAGACACCATAAGAAGAACATGTTAATCACCTTTTTCTATTATTTTAGTACTTTTTTTGAAAACAAGTAAATTCCTGCAACCGTGAATATGATGGTTACGCCAGAGGAATAAAGTGGCAGTAGCGCATAATTTTTAACGTTGTGACCAGATATCAAGAAGGCTTGTCCAAACGGATTGATTGCTAACGCTTGTTCATATATTTTGCGCGTATTTGCGGTCGGGTATCTGGGATTTTTTTCTTCGACGAATTCATAGCTACCATCTTCTATATTAGAAATCGCCGCGACTGTCCTATATTCTGGTTCGTTCAATGTGTTAAATTGTCTTATGGCAATAAACGCGAGAAGTATTATGCAGATTATAGAATAAAATATGGCGATCGCCCTTTGAGAAATCAACATCGAAATGAACGTGAATATACTCGAGAATGCGAGAATCAATAGCAATATACATCCCAGTGAGATGAAAAATTCTAAATTAGGCATTTTGGGTCCTCCGAAGATAGGGAGGCCTATAGCAAAAATTATCACTATATATAGAATATATGATGTTGTACTCGTCAAAAAGGATATTACTAAGTTAGAAAGATATACTTTTAGACGGCTATGACCGATTATTATTTTATTTCTTAAGGTTCCATCGGAGTATTCTATCCCTAGATAGATGTTAGTGAAAAAGGCACAAGCGATGCCTAAAATTAACGAATAAGATAAACATAGTTGGTCGATATCGACTAAGTCGTGGAATTTCACCATATTGCGATAACTCGTCCCAACGTTTATGAGGGCATAGCTTATAGTAAATATGAGCATTATCCAAAACGATTTGTTTTTCTTCAATCTTACGAGATGAGCATTTAGCAGTTTAATCATGTTGCCCTCCTATCAAATTTACATAATAGTTTTCTAACGAGGCGTCGTATTCGTGTACATCTTGAACAGCAAATCCTTTGTTATAGAGGCCTTTTAACAGTTTAGCTAAATTGATGTTTCCGTAGACACAGATAATATGCTCATCTATAACTTTATAAGTTATTCCTTTTGCGGCAAAGTAAGGAACTAGTTCGGATGTTTTATCAACTTTGAGTTCGATTCTTGCCTCCATTTTCTCTTGAAGTTCAGCTCTCGTTATTTCCTTGATGATTTTGCCGTCATCTAAGAAGCCATAGTGTGTAGCAATTTTAGACAATTCGTCGAGATAGTGACTAGAAACTAGAATAGTGATGTTTTTCTTTTGGTTAAGTTTCAATATGAGTTCTCTTATCTCTATGATACCTTCGGGGTCTAAGCCATTAATAGGCTCATCTAAAATCAAAAAGTCGGGATTGTTCGAAAGGGCGATGGCGATGCCGAGCCGCTGTTTCATACCGAGAGAGAAATATCGGGCTTTTTTCTTTCCACAGTTAGATAAGCCGACAAGTCTTAAAAGTTCATCGATGCCTTCGAAAGAAGGGTTACCTATTAGTTTGAATTGAACTCGCAGATTGTCTCTTGCCGATAATTCTTGATATATGGAGGGCGTTTCTACAATAGCTCCCATTCTACTTTGAGATGTAGCAATTTCTTTGTCCGTGTTTTTAATGCCATAAATAGTAAAACTACCAGAAGTCGGGATTTGTAATCCCGTCAATATGCGTATAAGAGTAGTCTTACCTGCCCCATTTTTGCCAATGAGACCGTATATTGCACCCTTTTCGACGTGCATATTTAGATTATCTAGAATCGTCACATTGCCATATCTCTTTGTGAGATTTTCAATTTCTAAAATGTTTTCCATATTTTTTCTCCTTTCCGACTATAATTGTACTAAAGAGAAGTTAAGATTATCGTTAAGAAAGTGTTAAAAATTTGTTAAGATTTATTCTTTAATCTTGAAACCGATGCCCCAAACGGATTCGACGTATTCTCGGTCGGTGTATTGTCTCATCTTTTTGCGTAAATTACTGATGTGAACCCGTAGCGATTCGGCATTGCAATCTTCAGTATCGAGACTTATGAGGTCCAATAATTTAGATTTAGTGACGACTTCGTGAGGATTAAGAAGTAATTGCTTCATAATAGCATATTCTGTTTTTGTTAGATTAATGGAATTGCCTTTGACGAGGAGAATATGGCGGTTGACGAGCAGTTTTATATCTCTAAATTCTAAATTTTGATTAGTTTTATTTGACCTCAGTTGAACTTTTATGCGTGTGAGCAATTCTTCTTTATCGAAGGGCTTAGTCATATAGTCGTTTGCACCTTTAAGTAAAGCGTTTACTTTGTCTTTGCTCGACACTTTTGCACTCAAAACGATGATAGGAAGGTGGTTGTATTTCTCGATAATTTCTTCACCATTAAGTCCCGGAAGCATCAAATCCAATAAAACCAGATCAACTGGTTCTTTATCCAATATGAGGAGTGCCTCTGTACCCGAATAAGCACTTAGAGTCGTATAGTTTTCGTTATCTAGTAAAGTTTTTAAAATATCATGTATATCGACATCGTCTTCAACGATGAGTATTTTTGCCATGTTCATCTCCTACTTTCAATTGATTAAGTTTATTATACTACATATTTTTAAACTTAAAAGAAAAAGTCTGCACGTGGCAGGCTTTGTGTTAGATATTTTCTTTGCGTATCGTTTCGATGGTATTTTGACTGTTGATTTTGCTTATGGAGAAATGCATAATGATAAAAACGAGTGCAAAGACGAAGAGGATGGATAGCAGAATTGCCGTCGTTGGGAATTGGAAGGCCGTTTCCGATTTAATGTTGAAAGCATTGTGGATGAGCAATGAGCCTAGTAGTCCCAGGATAATACCATAGATAAGAGCTTTTACACTGTAGAAAAGCGTCTCCAGATTAATCATGCGGTGGAATTCTTTTTTAGTCATACCGATACTTTTAAGCATGGCAAACTCTTTTTGTCTTAATTCCATGTTAGAAGTAATCGTATTAAAGATGTTAGTTACACCGATAAGAGTTATGACGGTTATGAAACCATAGAGGAAGATGCTTACGACTAAAGATAGAGCTTTACTATATCTCGTCTCTTCTTCAATGTTGGTCGTTACCAAGCCTTTTTTAAAGGAATTTATATCTTTTACGAGTTTGTCTGGGTTGTTAGATTTTATCGTGATGATAAGGGGTGTGAATTCGATGTCTTTAAAGTAATCTTTGTCGACGATGAAGAATCCTCCTGCATAGTTATAATTTTCAATTCCATATGGTTTAGTTGCGGATAACTCTCCTATTTCTACTTCGAAATCCTCGTCGTGGAAAATCCCTTTAAAAGTGTCTCCTTTTTTGTAAGTGAATCTGCGCGTTTCCGTCTCTTTATCGTTTATGTAGACAGCTACTTGGTCGACTAGGATGCCTTTATCTTTTACTTTATCGTAATTCATGCCTAGAGACTCGACATAGCTTTTATATGAAGCATCGTCTAAGCCGATGAGCATGGTTCCGACGTGAGGGCCTATACATTCTTGTGTATCATGGTTATATTCATCACAGGTGTCATATTCTTCAAGTTTTTTTGTATACTCACGGTCATAGATGTTTATATAATCATCTTTGCCTGTCATTATTTCATATGTAGCATGAAATT
>CAZLNI010000062.1:0-7392 GCA_964560995.1 uncultured Muribaculaceae bacterium | reverse complement strand
TTATAGGAGCTTAGCTATAAGTAATATGATTACTTCAACAAGTAAGACTATAAGAGTCTCATGGAAATTCTCATTTCTCATAAGAAACCATCTCCTTTCATTTTAGCTATTAAAACCAAACCCCACTGAGACTAAGATGAAAGGAGCAACATGCGACCAGATTGGTCCACTTCAACTTTTTATTAAGTGAAATATTTGAGAAATCGGCAAAAATAAATTGATTTATCGTTTAAAAGTGGGTAAAATTAGTTTAGGAGGGAAATAAAGTTATGAAAAAAAATATTGGACCAAAGATAATCGTAGCTGTGATAGTGTTAATCATGATCGTACCTATCGTCGTAGATGTCGTAAAGAGCATATTTTTGACGACGATTTCGTATAAGGATTTGAAAAACACTATTTCCGATACGGTGAATTTTGATTTTGCTCTAGTCTATGTGGCTCCTTCTAAAGATAATAAATCTTTGGGTGAAGACAAAAAAGAAATCAAGAGAATAGTTAGCGATGGTACTTATAAGTCTGTTTCTAATAACAAGCCTTTGAAGTCTTTCTATATGGACTCAAGCAAATTGACGGATTCAGAAAGGGAAGACATCTTCTCTAAAGACTCTATAGAGGATACAGCTTATATGTTCGTCGTCAATGGGGAAGTAGTAAAAATCGTAGAAGGGCAATTGGAACACGGAGAATTCGTCGATTATGTCGAATTCTATAGCATGAACGCTGAAGAAATAAGCGAGGATTTAATTCACTATAACGTGCCTAAAGATGCAGCAGAATTCACTAAGTTGGCTAAAGATAAGAACAAGGTGACGATGTTCGTCTTGGGTAAAGATAGTTGCTTCTATTGTAACCAATTTAAGATTACTTACAGCACAGTTGCCGAAGAATATAACTTAGACAATATCTATTATATCGATTCTAGTTCGTATGACAGTATCGAATATCAGAAAATTCTAGATTCTGGTTTGACTATTCCTGCTAAATGTAGTGATACTAAAGAGGAAATCAAATTGCAATCTGGATTTGGAACGCCACTTACATTGTTTACTAAAAACGGTAAGACAATCGATTGCATAAACGGCTATGTCAATAAGAACAGTCTAATAACACAACTTAAAACTGTCGGAATCATAGAAGAATAATAACAAAGTAGAGGAGAAGTTTAAATGGAGTCAGTATATCAACAAGTTAAGAATTTTAAAAAGAAATATCCTAAAACGATTACTCATCATAGGCTTGTGAAACATGCCAAAGTTATTGAGATGCATTTGAATCCAGGCGAAGTAGTCGAATATGCCTTTCCAGCACAGAAAAATGCTAAAACGGGTGACTTCTTTGAAACGTGTATAGTCGCGATTACTAACGAAAGACTTCTCATAGCTCAAAAGAGAGTCTTTCCTGGATACTTTTTAAGTTCAATTACTCCAGACTTATATAACGACATGCAAGTTAAAGCAGGCTTCTTTTGGGCTTCGGTCACTATCGATACAGTGAAAGAGTTAATCGATCTTTCTAATATCGATAAAAGGGCTTTACCAGAGATAGAAACTAAAGTTACAAGTTTTATGATGGAAGCAAAAAAGAAGTACGGCAAGAACGACTCTATAGACTAGGGTCGTCTTTTACTGTATTTGAGGTGAAGTATGAAAAAAAAGAAAGTTATATTAGGAGTTCTATTTCTTTTAGTATTAATTATAGTAGTCGTGTTAATCGGTCAGCCTAGAGATTATACTGTCCGCTATAAAAAAGATGGGTTTGAAATAGAAGAACGTTATGATAAAGAATTAGATGTGTATACTTTTTCAGTTTCTGTAAACGATAAGGAGTTCAGTTTTTTGGCTAATAAAAAACGCGTGAAAGGTAAAAAGCTAATCGCGGGTGTGAACGTATTAAATACCCAAAAAGAAGACAAATTCTGCGTATTGTTAGCTAGTTCAACGGTTGAGAGCTACCCTGTTTGTTATAGTGATGACGAATACTTAGACTATGATTTATTCGATGAGAAAAGTGACGAATTCTATTCGAGAAAAACTTTAGAGAGCATAGATGACGAGTTTAATGGGATAACATTTAAGATTAAAAAAGAGCAGAATCTATTCGTATGGAATTACAAAGGGTACTATCATCTATCTGATGCTAAAAAAGAGGAGATTAAGTTTTTAGAGAGAGATGCATATCAAAATAACTTGGCTTATAGCGATGGGAAATATATATTGACTCCAAATTACGACCAAGACTACTCATTTAATAAAGTTTATTTGATAGATATGAAAACGGGAAAAGTTATCGATTGGGAGTTAGATAAAGAGATAAGCTACAATTCCTATTTTTTAGGAGATAGGGATGGAATGATTTACTTAGTCGACAGAAAAAATAAAGCGGAATACGCACTGAACCCTAAAAAGAAAAAAATTGAGAGAGTCGACAATGCTGGAATGGGTAAGATATGGGACGCAAAATGGACAGAGGTAAGCATGACAAAACTTATAAATGAGGATTATATCTTCGAAGAGGAGAATGCTTATAAATACTTTTTAGAAGAAGGAAATCTGATGCTTGGCTTTGACAACTCTATGGCAACTGTGCATCTAAGCAATAAAAATGTAGATAAAATAATTACGATAAAAGATGATACAGTCTTCTATCTAACAGGCGATACCGTCTATAGTTATTCCTTAGAACGAGGAGAAAATGTATTATTAAAATATGGCGAGTTAAAGTTCAATAATTTGAATTCGGTCTTTATTTATTAACACTTCAAAAGTTTAATCATACCTTATAAATGAGGAGTGGTTAAAATGTACAGTGTCTATAAAGTTTTAAATGGTGAGACTTTAGAAAATATTGCTCAAAAGTTTGCGACATCAGTAAGCGCTTTAGAAGATTTAAACGGCATACCAGCAGTTTCTTTACGAGCAAAAGATGAGATTATAGTACCAGAGACTTCAAAGAAGTATTTCGAATATTATAAGGTACAAAAAGGCGATAGTATCTACGGTATCGCTAGAAGATATAATATTAATCCCGAATTGCTCGCATCTTTAAACGGACTTAACTATAGCGATTATATCTATCCAGACCAATTAATAATGATTCCTAGAGCCAACTATAGTTATTATATTACGAAAGAGGGAGATACTTTAGATAGTGTCGCCAATGTATTAAATGTGTCACGTGAAAAGTTATTAGGAGAGAACGATATAATCTACGTCTTAGAAGGACAAATGTTTGTTAAAGAAAAAAAGTAAATGTAAGGAAACGATATGATTAAGGTCATGTCGTTTTTAAAATGACTTATTTTGTCTTTATTATCTCTATATGTAGAGAATTGGAGATTTTTGTGCTATTATATTGGTGGTGAAATTATGAAAAAGATTTTAACTCTCGTCATAGATGGTTTAGGGTTAGCAGAGAAAGAAGAAGGGAACGCCGTTGTAAAGGCGAATATGCCTAATTATAATACCCTTTTAGCAACCTATCCTCACGTATTTTTAAATGCCGCCGGGAAAAGTGTTGGTATGGTCGAAGGACAGCCAGGCAACCCAGAGGTGGGCTATAAGACGATTGCTAGCGGTAAAGTATTGAAGCAGCGCAGTTCTTTTATGAAAGACTTCGTCGACAAAGATTCTCTTGCTACAAACGCCAATTTAAAGATAGCTATCGAACAGGCGAAAAAGAAAAAAAGTACCGTTCATATCATGGGTATGATGAGTGATGCAGGGATAAGCTCAAACTTGGATGATACTATTAAAATTATCAAATTTATACAGAAACACGACGTCAACATGGTTATAGACTTTATCGCAGATGGCAAAGATGTCGAAGAGAAGAGCGCTTTAGATTATATAAACAAACTCGAACAGACCGGTGTGCCGATTGCGACTATATGCGGACGTTATTATGCGATGGATGCTGATGGCATGTGGGATAGGACGAAGATATATTACGATTTAGTAAGAAACGGAACAGGTCTTAAGATAAAGGAGATACCTTTAGCCCTCAAAAATTGTTACATGCGCGATATTACGGACGAGTTTTTGCCTCCTATCATCGTCTTAGAAAACAAACAGCTCCAAAATAACGACGTCATAATTTGGACGAATTTCGATGATGAGAGTTCAAAGCAGATTTTAGTTGCACTCTCTAATCCGAGCGAGACGAAGGAGTTCGCCCCAGTCAATATAGAGAATTTAAAGCTATTGATGATGTGTCAAGCAGATGAGAAAATTAACGGTACAGTCTTGATAGAGGACGATACCGACAGTTCTAATAGTCTCGGAAAGTATTTTGGTAAACTCGATATATCACAGGCGAGAATCGCTTTAAAAGACAGTTACGACTATGTGACATATTATTTTAATGGTGAAGAAGATATCAAAATTCCTAAATGTGCTAACTATCTCGTAGAAGTACCCAAAATAGAGACAGATCGACCTAGGGAACTCGCTTTGGCGGCGTTCTCTAAACAGGTAATCAAATGTATGGAAAAGGATACTGACTTTATACTCGCGAGCATAGGTACAGCTGATAAAGTGGCTCATACAGGAGATTTTGAAGGAACTGTGCGCATATTGGAGTTCATCGACGAGTGTCTAGGTAGAATAATCGAAAGTGCTGAGATGAACTTTTATACGATTGTTTTGACGAGTACACATGGAAACGTCGAAGAGATGATGAGAGAAGAGAGCAAAGCTTTTACTCTAAATACGACGAACCGAGTACCATTTATAATGTGCGATGAGAGAGTAAGCCTTTTAGAAGGATCTTTGACCGATGTCGCACCGACTATTTTAAAATATATGGATATAAGCATACCAGAGTCGATGACTGGCAAAGTTTTAATCAAAGAATAATTATAGAAAAGAAGTGGATTTTATGACAAATAAAGATTTAGCAAATACGATATTTCCGAATATCACGAAAACTATAGAGGATTACGAGAAAGAGTATCCAGAGAGAAATCTAAAAGATGGCGCTAAGGTGACGAGATTCGCACCAAGTCCTACAGGATTTATGCACATCGGAAATATGATGAGTGCTGTTATCAACTACTGTTTGGCTAAAAAAAGTGGGGGTGTTTTCTTCGTACGCAACGAAGATACGGACCAAGCTAGAACGGTCGAAGGAGCGGTAGATTTCATACACGAGATTTTAAAGCACTACGGATTATATCCCGATGAATACGAATATGATGGCAAAACAGTAGGAGAGTATGGCCCCTATATTCAAAGTGAACGCAAAGAGATTTATCAAGCGTTCGTAAAACATTTATTAGAAATTGGTCGAGCATATCCATGCTTTATGAGTAAAGAAGAAGTAGAAGAGATAAGAGAAAACCAAAGTAAAGCCAAGAAGAGAATAGGTATATACGGCCGCTATGCGAGATATAGAAATTTGCCAATCGAAGAGGCTATCGAGAGAATCAAAAGAGGCGACGAATATGTCATTAGGTTTAAGTCTTTAGGGGACTTCGATAAAAAAATCGTCTTTGAAGAGTTAAACAAGGGTAAGATGGAATTTCCAGAAAACGATTTGGATTTCCCAATCATGAAGAGTGAAGACCATCTACCTACTTACCATTTCGCACACCTCGTCGACGACCATCTGATGCGCACGACACACGTCGTTAGGGGCGAAGAGTGGATTTCAAGTGTACCTATACATTATGAACTGTTCAAAACTTTCGGTTTTAAGATGCCGAAGTATATCCATAATACGTTGATTTTAAAAAAAGATGGGGACACGATTAGAAAGATAAGTAAAAGACTAGACCCAGAAGCATTGATGTTTTACTATGTCGAAAAAGGTTATCCAGCTAATGCTATCATCGATGCGGTTATGACCATCGCGAACTCCAATTTTGAAGAGTGGAGAACTGGTCATCCAGATGCACCTTTTTATGAATTCGATTTTAGCCCTAAAAAGATGAGCTCTTCGGGAGCACTATTCGACTTAGATAAACTCGATAACATATCTAAAAACATCATAAGCAAGATGTCGGCCGGCGAACTTTTCGAAGAGTTACTCGCATGGGCTAAGAAATACGACGATGAGTTTGCTACGCTGTTGACTTCTAATGAAGATTACGTAAAAGGAATCTTGAATATCGAAAGAGAACAGAAGAAGCCAAGAAAAGATTTTGCATATTATTCAGAAATAAAGAGCAAAATTTGGTATATGTTCGATGAACTTTGGAATGAAAATTCTAAAAACTATGTATTCCAGGCGATAAACGATAGGGCGGAAGTAAAAAGCCTAGCGGAAACATATTTGACTAAATATTTCGACGCAAGTGACGACAAAGATACGTGGTTTAGTAAAGTAAAGATGCTTGCAGATGAATTCGGTTATGCAAGAGAAGTTAAAGAATATAAAGAGAATCCCGATGCATTTAAGGGGCATGTGGGTGACGTATCAACTGCTCTTCGAGTCGCTCTCACTAAGGAATCGATGACACCAGACTTATATGAGATTATGCGCCTATTGGGTAAAGAGAGGATGTCTAGTAGGGTAAACGAACTGTAAAAGATGAGTACAGCGTTTGTAAATAATTCTCTTACAATAGTATGCATATAAATCTAGTCATTTTGTTATTAAGAAAGGTTTTTAAGGGCTTATAGAGGCTCTTTTTTCTTGAGTGATTTTTAAGTTTATTATATAATTAATAGGGAAGTGATAGATGATGAATAAAGATATAATAGATAAATTAAGTGAAGAATTAGGGATTAAGGTAAGTCAAATAGAAGCCGTCTTAAAACTTTTAGAGGAAGGCTCGACCATCCCTTTTATTGCGCGTTATAGAAAAGAGGCTACGGGCAACTTAGACGAAACACAGATAAAAGAGATAAGTGACGTTTATAATTATCAAGTGAATCTCTTAGAAAAGAAGGAAAACACGATAAAGTTAATCGACGAGAAAGGACTGCTTACGGAGGATGTAAGAGCTGCCATAATGTGGGCTACCAAGTTAGTCGAAGTCGATGAAATATATAAGCCATTTAAAGAAGGAAAGAAAACGAAAGCGAGTATAGCTATAGAGATGGGACTAGAACCTCTTGCTAAGATGCTCATGAGTTTCCCTGTTAAAGGCGATATCCATGATTTAACAAAGAAATACGATATGGACGAAGAAGTGGCTTTAGAAAATGCAGAATATATAATAAGCGAGTGGATTGCTAACAATACTTATTATAAAAATTCGACTAAGAATTATATTTTTAACACGGGTTCTATAGTTACTAAAAAGAAAAAAGATGCCGAAGACGAGATGGCTGTGTACGAAATGTATTACGATTATACTGATAGGATTAAATATATCAAAAATTATCGCGTTCTTGAAATCAACAGAGGAGAAAAAGAGAAGGTACTATCCGTCAAATTGGAATATGA
>CAZLNI010000061.1:0-7484 GCA_964560995.1 uncultured Muribaculaceae bacterium | reverse complement strand
GACTATTAAAGATGCTTTAAAATATTTAGAGATGAGTCAAATTGAAGAATATGCCGATAAATACAATTTGAGACAGGGAATGGGACTCGCTTTTATACAGCTCGGCATACCTAAAAGGATATTTGTCGTCGTCGATGAGGTGGAAGAAGGCAAATTTGAAAGATATTTCGTCATTAATCCGCGCATAATATCTCATAGTGAAGAACTCATCTATGTCGAAGAAGGCGAAGGTTGCCTATCGGTTAATAGGCCCGTCGACGGCATAGTTCCGAGATTTGCTCGAATGAAAATTGAAGCCGAAGATGAATTTGGCAATACGTATACATACCGTCTACGCGAAGACCTTTCTGTAGCCTTTCAACATGAGATGGACCACCTAGATGGAATACTGTTCGTGGACAAAATCGACCCTAAAAATCCGTTCAAGAATAAAGACCGCATGCGCGCAATTTAAACTTGACTTGCTGGACAAAATTAGATAAAATGGTTATGTCCTTTATGGAGTGGTACTCAAGAGGCTGAAGAGGCGTCCCTGCTAAGGATGTAGATCGGGTAACTGGTGCGAGGGTTCAAATCCCTCCCACTCCGCCATTTAGGAATTTAGCTCACTTCGGTGAGTTTTTTTATTAGAGAAGATTTAATTAATCACTGAATAATTACTTTATATTCAAAATCGTCTTCCCACTAGTCAAATTATATTTTTTTAATTTAGCTAGCTTTTCTACACTTGTAACTTGGAATCCTCGTTTATAAAGTTCGGGCAACACTTTTTTAACAGCTTCTAACGTCGATGAATATATGCTATGCATGAGGATGATGCCACCATCACTTACGTTATCTAAAATCTCCGCACTAATTTTTTCGGGATTCCTAGTTTTCCAATCGAGTGTATCTATGTTCCATAATATGACAGGCATCCTAACTTGCAGACTTATTTTTTTATTTATGTTTCCATAAGAAGGTCTTAAAGAAGTCAAACGCTCACCAGTCATCTCGTAAAAAATATCGTTGGTTTTTGTGATTTCTTCTTTTACCTCTTCGTCACTCAATGAAGTTAACGACTTATGGTCATATGTATGGTTGCCAATCTCCATTTCATTATCGAGCATCTTCTTTATACTATTAGGATAACTTTGTAATCTATTTCCTACGACGTAGAAAGTAGCGGTGGCGTGACTTTTAGTTAAAATATCTATTAAATCGACATCATAGTTACCTGGACCATCATCAAAAGTAAATGCGACCGTTTTCTTATTTGGATCTAAAGCGAATTTCTCATTTTCATAAGCATCATCGTATTGCATTTCATACGTCATAATATCTTTAATCTCGTTGTTGTTTATTTTACACGATATTAGACCATACTCTTTTGATTCATAATAGCCCACTATTTCATTTGACTTTATGTCGTACTTTGCCTTTTCAAAAGATATATCATCTGAGACAAATGATGGATACTTTAAATCTAGAAGACGTTTGAAGTTTCTAATAAACTCATCATAATTTTTAGTGATGTCCTCAAAATATATACGTTTTTTATCGGTATGGTTATATATCATGTTATCTGGATGCTCACAGTTTAAAAAGACATTAACGATTTTCTTATCTAATTCAAATATAGAATAATCTAAATTAATACACGCATTTTTTTCGATATATTCGTCGACAAATGTATTTAAATTTTCATCTGAAAATATTGGCTTATTAAAATTACCCTCATCCGTAATAATCGGCTCGACATCGTATGAAAAATGCGTTCCTTCTTCTTGATTAAACACGATTCCCTTTTCTCTATTCTGAGCTGATATTTCGATAGTTATAAACTTTATTAAGCCAATAAAAGACACAATCACGAGACATTTACAAAAAGCGCTAAAACTTCTTTTGATTTTATCTTTTTTCATATATAAGAAATCACTTCCTTATATTATTTTGCACCAAAATTCTAAAAAAATATTGCGTGCGTGTCAAATTTATGTTATCATGGAATAGTTGATGGATCTTTAGCTCAGTTGGTTAGAGCATCCGGCTCATAACCGGGCGGTCGTAGGTTCGAGTCCTACAAGATCCACCATTTATTTTGCGAGTATGGCGGAACTGGCAGACGCGCTAGACTTAGGATCTAGTGGTTACACCGTGCAGGTTCAAGTCCTGTTACTCGCACCAGTAGCGAATACGTTCGAACTTTTAAAAGTTTGAGCTAAATATACGAATCAACTTTCAAAAGAAGTTGATTTTTTGGTGTACTTAAAAGAAAGGGCGAACTATTTATGCTTGGTATTACTACTAAACCTTTGCACTTCGATTTAGAACTCGAAAAGAAAATCGAATTTATATGCAATTTTTGTAACACTACTCCGACTATAATCAATGGTAGCATAAGAAATATAGAACATACTAATATCTCTTATATTGAACCTCATAGAGTGATTATTAAAGGTGTTACACTACTTGCATTTAACTATTCGACTGTATTGTATATTGAGAATTTAAGTAAAGAAATCGAAATAAAAGATTTAGAAAACTTTATCAAATCTCTATAAGTTATTTATAAAATCAACTTCTTTGACAGATAATTAGCAGATAATGGACAGATTTTGGGTAGATTTTTGGACATTCTAATTATTCGAATTCAATTCTATAATACCTATTTGAAAGGGGAAAGATTTTATGAATAACGATAAAAAGATAGCAGGGCTTTATATTCGAGTTAGTACTGAAGATCAAGCTCGTGAAGGCTTTAGCCTACCGGAGCAAGAAAAAAGACTCCGAGCAATGTGTGAGTATAAAGACTATGAAGTCTATAGGATATATAAAGATGCCGGTATAAGTGCTAAAACAGGAAATAAACGGCCTGCCTTTGAAGAATTATTACAAGATATTAAAGATAAGAAATGTAACACCATTGTAGTCTTAAAACTAGATCGATTGACACGTTCTGTCTATGATTGGGAAAATATATTGAAGTTTTTAGAAGAAAACAATGCTTATTTGGATTGTGCTAATGATGATATTAACACGACAAATGCCAACGGTAAAATGATTTCAAGAATACTTACTTCTGTTTCTCAACAAGAAATTGAAAGGACAAGTGAGAGAACAAAAGTTGGACTTGCCGGTGCTGTTTCTTCTGGACATATTCCGAGTAGAACACCTTTAGGTTATAAGCGAGAGAACAAAAAACTAATAATAGATGAATCTACGAAAGATATAGCGATAAGAATATTTAAACTTTATCATAATGGAAATTCATATCAAACTATCGCTAATATCTATAATCAAGAGAAAGTGTTAGGAAAAACAAATTGGTATGATTCTACCATCTTTGGAATACTTCAAAATGAGGTTTATAAAGGTGATTACGTTCAAAATAAAAAAACTAGCCACCCTACATATTACTATGATGTTGTCCCACCACTTGTCAAAAAAGAGTTTTGGGAAGAATGCCAAATTCAAAAGAAAAAGAACACTCGAAGTTTTAAAAGACATTTAACTTATCTATATCTTCAAAAATTACGATGTCCGAAATGTGGAAGAATCTTAGGTGGTAAAGCAACTACAAAGAAAAACGGTACTTCATACTATTACTATTATTGTAATGATTGTGAAATTACCATCAAAGAAAGCCAAATTGAAAGTTCTATCGATAGTATTATAGAAGAATTATTTGAATACGATACTGTTGTTAAGCAAACATTATTACCGATGATTAAAAACAAATTAAATAACTCAAAAGATGACTTAACAAAGGAACTCTATATTCAAAATCAAAAATTTGAACGAATCAAAAAGGCTTATGTAAATGGCACGTTTACACTAGAAGAATATGAAGAAGAAAGAAAAATCGTCGAAACTACTATTCAAGAATTAAAAATGAAGATAAAAGAATGCGAAGTATGTGAGGAATTGCAGTTTACTAAAGAAGATATTTTAATCAAACGAGATATAGACTACATCAATAGACTTGTCTATCCAACTGAATACCAAGAAAATACAAAATGTTGGAAAGATTTATCTCGTGATGAACAAGCAGACTATCTTATGAATTGGATTGAGGATATACTTTTATCCTACGACAACGGAAAAGTTAAAGTGTTAAAAATCAACTTTAGAAATTCATTCTTCGATGATTTATGTAATTTATTTATAAGTGGCTATGTGGATATTAGCAGAAATGCGATAGATGAAAATAATAACAAGTTAAGAATCAGATATAGCGAATATCTACCGAACGAAATCGTACTAGAAAATTTGCTTAGATTAAGACAATTCTATAATGTCGATTACTACGAAGCAGTTTATCGTCACGAAAATAAAATGATAAGGTTTGAATATGTCGAAGGTAGACAAATTGTCAGATGTTTCCCTGTCGATGAGGAATATTCTAAAATCGGAGTAATTTACATCAATAAAGAGGAAATATGTAACTTAACTAATACAACTAAAGAAAACGTCTTTGAGTATATACCGTGTAGAGAATCCGATAATGATTTTGTAATGAAATCGTTATCTGTTAATTAAAAGGGGGAAAAATTTATGAGAGAACTAACAAATGAAAATATAAGTAAGAATCAAGTTGATACTATCGAACAGTACAAAGTATTGCAATATCTAAAAAAAGAATTGAGTATTTACGAATTTAAGGTTTATCTCTATGATAAAACAACAATTAAAGTAGTAGATAGCAACTACGAAAGTGGTTACTTCGAATACAATAAAAGTACCAATAGTATCGATTTTAGTGAAACAAAAAAGAAAAATATTGAAAAAGAAATTTAGAAAGAAGGATGTTAAATGAGAAACAATATTAGTGAAGAATTAAAAGGAATATTAAGAGAATTTAAAGGATTAAGTGATGAGAATAAATTATATACAATGAGTATCTTACTCAATCATTTAAATAATGGACTAATCAACGATGGTAATTATTCTGATAGCGACGAGGCTTATGAGAGTAATAAAAAAGTCCTTACTGATAAGGACATTGATTTGGACGATCCTATGAAGTTAGCAACTAACTTACTTGTAGTTGGTGCAACTAAAGAGGGCATAACTATCAATCCAAATGGTATTGATATAGAACCTTATGTTAATAAAAAATCAAAATTTGAAATAAGGACTATCATATCAAACTTCTATAAATTAGATTTCAAAAATAAAATCGACTTCTTTATTGAAACATTTTATGAAATATCAGAAATTAAAGATGTAGAAAAATTTGATTTCGATTTCAACGGATTGATAGATAATTTACTAACTTATTCAAAAATAGAATTTGGTGAAAATAATGAAATAAATTTAGAAATTTAAATCACTAACTAACAATTATTTTAATTCCTCTATTGACAACAGGAACCCACTTATAATTCTTTTATAAGATGTGCTAAAGCAAAAAAGTATTTTGCTTTAGCGTACAAGCATTGCGAATTATAAGTGCCTATTGTCAATAGATTTGCTTAAAATAATGGCAAACACCAACCTGTCATTATTTTTAATTTTCGAAATTTAAAGTCGCCACCTTTTTCTCAAAATCTCTAAAAAATCACTCCCTTTTTTAATGGGCATAAGTGTTGGACACCACGAGTTCTAGTTTTACCTTGTAAAACCGAACTTTCTCGTGGTGTCATCTCTTTTTGCACTTGCAAAAATGGCGACTTTGTCACCAAAAAAAGACTACGTCATTCATTTTATCTCTTGTAAAATGTAAGTTTATTGAGAAAAAGGTGGCGACTTATAGTGACTACTTTTTTAACAATTTGCAAAAATCCTTAAAAAAAGTGACGATATCCTATATTTAAAACCGTAATGAATTGAAATTAAAAGAAAAATCGCAATATACGAGAATATTATTTACTTATATTGATGAAATTTGAACCAATGCATAGCTATCATCGGTAGAATTGCAACCGATTATTAAAAATGAAAATCTAAAGTATTAAAATTACGAATACTAAAATCTCTAATGGTACTTAAAAATATACTTTAAATATGCTATAATATTATAGAAGAAACGGAATGTTTTTTAATATAAGTAAAGAAGTGATAATATTATGGGAAGATATGGATTGTCAAATACGTATTGGCTTCTTAAACACTTTGAGCGTGAAGCTAAAAGAAGTGCTAGAGAAGCCGAACAAAAAAGAAAAGAGGATTTAAGAAATAGCATTCGAGATACTGAATGTAATATGGAAAAATGGAATCAGGAGCTAAAACAACAAATATATAATTTAGAAAATTTTGCTAAAATAAATTTATCAGTAACTGAAGAAAATAAAAATGAATGTCTAAATTTTTATAAATCGCAATTAAAACAAAGATACGAGAATATATTTAAAGAAGAAAAACCAGTCACCATAGATAATTTTCTAAGAAAAAAAGGATATATTGAATTCGGTCAATTTATAAAAAAACTTTTCCCAAAAATCGAACAAAAAAACAATCAGAAGAAGAAATTCTTAGAAAAACAATATGAAGATTATCTATCTGATTTTACAAATAAAGTTGAAAAGAAAAAAAGTAACTATCTTGCTACAATAGGTGAAAAAAATAAGGAAATTGATTCTTATAACAATCAAATATTAAAAAGAGAACAAAATTTTATTAGTGGTGACAAAGCAGAAACAGAATTTTTAATAAAAGATAATTTAACACAAATAGGAATCGCAATGGAAGATACTGGGGAAGAATATAAAATTATAGATAATTTGAATTTTCATACGGATAGAAAAACTTTAGAGATAACAGTAAACTTACCTTCACCTGATTTTATAAAAAAAATTCCAAAAAACGTCAAACTAAACAAAAAGACTTACGAAAATGAATATAGTTATTATTCTAGTACTTTTTATAATAAATTATATACGATTTTTACTGAAAATATTGTTTTAATGAAATTATTTGAGGTGGCTTACATATTCTGCGATTATATCAATTATATAGATTTGAATGCTAAAATATCAGACATAAATCCTTTAAATGGCAAAGTTGATAAAATAAATGTTTTGTCCGTTGAAGTTCCTTGCAGAGAATTTGCAACAATAAATGCAAAAGAAGCGGATCCTGACAAGGTATTGAGATATTATGGAGCTAAAATCTCTAAAGATATGTTGAATTTAGTAGCTGTTTCACCTAAAGAATATTCCAAAAACAGTAATATAGTTCCACACAAAATTAGTATTGAAAATATAAATAGTAATCTAGATGGATTTCAGTTTGAGTATTTTGCAAAAGATTTACTTTTATCAAATGGATTCTATGATGTAGAAGTTACAAAGGCTAGTGGAGATTATGGAGCAGATGTCATCGCATATAAAGATGATGTAAAATATGCTGTTCAGTGTAAAAAATTTACTTCCCCTGTTGGTACTAAAGCTATTCAAGAAGTAATGGGCAGTAAATCAATATACAACTGTCACGTTGCAGTGGTACTGACAAATAATTATTTTACTTCAAACGCTAAAGAATTAGCCGAAAAAAATAATGTA
>CAZLNI010000060.1:0-7542 GCA_964560995.1 uncultured Muribaculaceae bacterium | reverse complement strand
GGATGAAGAGTACATCGTCAATATCGAGGTGTTGGATACTAGTGAAAGTGCATCACAAGGTTCATATTATCTGAATGGCAAAGGAAAAACGGTTGAAGAAGCCATGAATAACGTATATTTTGGGTCGGCCTCGACGCCCTTTTATAGTCACATGAAAACTCTTATTGTGAGTGAGAGAGTCGCAAAACGGGGAATAGATGACTTTTTCGACTTTCTTCTCCGAGACACAAAGTTGAGGAAAGACTTTTATGTATTTGTGAGTGAAGATATAGATAAAATCTTAGAGTATGAAAGCGAGCCTAAGGAGTCTCTTGGTGAACTGGCACGGATGAGTGCTAAGCGAAATTTAGAGGATAACGGCAGGTATAAGACGAGTACTTTTCGAGAATTGATTACAAATTATCTTCGGAGTAACAACTATTTTATCGGGGGATTAGAAATCGAAGACGAGATAATAACGCTCGATAAAACGTATTTATTCATCGACAACAAAATCGATATGACCATCGATAGAGATGCAGCTTTATTAGCAAACATGTTGTCTGGCGAGAATAAGAATTTTCAAGTCTATGGGGATTATTCATTTGAAATTCATGAATACAAATTAGATAGAAAAGTTGAGAAAGATAGAATTGTTTTTAGTATCGAAGGGCAAGCGAGATTGATAGATGCAAGAGAGAAAAATCCATTGAATCAAGACGATATTGCCAAAATGGAAAAAGAATTAAACGATGGATTGGAGAAAGCTGGGAAAGAGATTGTCGAATATGCGAAATCGTTAAATAGAGATATTTTTAATTTCAACCATTATTACTATCTATATTTTCCTAATGCTTTAGAAGAGGATACTTGGAAAAACATAAGTTATGAATTTAAGGCAAATATGTCGATAGGAGAAAAGGGATTATTGTTGGATTCTTTAGGAGGCGCGAATGGGAAATAAAGAAGCATTTTTTTATAGTAGGTTTTTGTTTTGGGGATTCGGCTTATCGCTTATACTAAATGTCGCGGGAACTGGTTTTTGGATATCCGAATTATTAGGGGCTGTTTTAAGCTTCTTAATACTAGCTCTAGTTAAAAAAACGAATAACGCTTTGTGGTTTAAACGAGCGACAGGATTTATTTTTGCCTTTTTGGCAACAATCGTCATAGCAAATTTAGGTGGAACTATGTACTTAAAGCAAACACCGAATGTCTTTTTAGTAAGCGTCCCCTTAATATGCGGTTTTATCGTCAGCAAAACGCGGGAAACACCCTTTAAAAAAACGATATTTATACTTTTTGTCTATTCTCTTTTCATGTTTTTTGCTTCCAGTGGCATCTTGGCTAATCACGTCAATCTCGAGAATCTTTTACCGCAGATTTACGACATTAAGGGAGTTTTGTTAGGAGCGGTCATATTTATTCTTACGAGTGTGACGCCGATTTTATGCCTAAATGATTACAAAGATAAAAAGTCCGTTTTATTGAACTACGCGACGGGGGCATTGACAGTTCTAGTCATGTCTTTTCTAGTCGTAAGTGTCTTAGGCGCCAAAGAAGCGATACTCTATAGATATCCCGAATTCGTATTATTGAAAAGAATTAAAATCTACGAATTCTTCTCTAACGTCGAGAACTTATTCGTGATAATGATAGTTACAGATTTTATCTCGACAATTGCAACTGGCTTTAGGAATATGAAGCTAGAAGGCAAAGGGACATCTTATATTCCCCTAGTTTTAGTTATTATCTTGTCGACCATCGCTTGTAACCACAGTAAAATAATGACGACTTTATACTGGTATTATCCAATATTATTGTTTTTGTTATTAATTCCGACATTTTTTCCAAAAAAATAGCTGTATAAAGAGGCTTCTTTTTAACTATCATAGTAGTAGGTGAAAAAATGACATTAATTCCAACTGTTTTAGAACGTACTTCTAATGGAGAACGAGCATTCGATTTATATTCGCGTTTATTAAATGATAGAATCATATTTTTAAGTGGTGAAATTACAGATGATTTAGCAAACATCGTCATTTCCGAGTTACTTTATTTAGACTCGATAGGCCATGAAGATATTTCCATCTACATCAACAGTCCTGGTGGTTCAGTTAGCGCGGGATTAGCAATATACGATACGATGTGTTTTATAAAGAGCGACGTGTCCACGATCGTCGTCGGCATGGCTGCGTCGATGGCTGCTTTTCTTCTAGCAGCTGGGGCAAAGGGAAAGAGGTGTGCACTTCCCAATAGCGAAGTCATGATTCACGAAGTCTTAGGTGGAGCAGAAGGACAAGCGACAGTGATTAAGATTCATGCTGAAAGAATATTGAAGTTACGAGATAAGATGAACCAATTATTAGCCAAATTGACTGGTAAGTCTATCGCGTGTATAAACAAAGATACGGAACGAGACAACTATATGGACGCCGAACAAGCGTGCGATTATGGATTAGTAGATAAGATATTAAAAAAGTGAGAAAAATAATTTTCTCGCTTTTTAGTCGCACACGTCCCCGCCGCACTCAGGCAAATCGTTTTCGTATGCTAATCTAAATAATTCTTCATATTCTTTGTATAATTGAAGGCTTTGTTTTTCTGTAAGTTCTTCATATTTAGATTGACCTTCGTCTAAACTGACAGTGCCGACTTTGTCTCCAACCACTTTACCGTCTTTTATAGAAAGAACATAGGGCATATAGATTCTCTTCTCACCCGTGTGATAGATATTTTTACCTTCCTGTAAGACATATTCATTTAAACGCGATTTCAATTTATCTAAAAGTGCATAGTATTCTTTTGTGCCTTCGCGCGTCTTTTTTAAGTGTCCATCTACAATTTCAAAAGAAGATTTTACATCATCAAGCTCTACATAGTAGATTGTATTAATATCGTATTTCTTAGCAACTTCAAAAAGTACTGGAATAGCATTACGACACCATGGACACCACGGTGCACCTATATACATAATGGCTTGTTTACTGTCCAATACTTCGATAGCGTCTTTAACATCGATGTATTTTATAGGATTATTCTCATCAATAGTTATCGTTCCATACTTTTGCCCATCGCTTTCTCGCACAGTTCCATTCAATTTTTCGTATTCTGCTTTAAATTTTTTGGCATCTGTAACTATTCTTTCTCTATTTAAAAACCAAATACATGTGCCTACTAATATGACAAAAAGTATGATTCCCAAAACTCGCATTAGATTCTTTTTACTATCTTTTTTCATGAATTAGACTCACTCCTCTACTTTCAATCATAATATAATTGGAGCAAAAAAACAATAAAAAAATTGTGCGCTATTCCTTTATTTTTACTCCGAGCATGCTTATTAAGGTTGAACATTGTAGTACATCTACATATGCACCGTGTAAGGACTCAAAATCGAATGTTGCTCCTACAATTTCAGAACTAGATAAGTCGATGTCTTTAAGTGGAGTGTGTATAAATTCGCTTTTGGTAAGATTCACTTTTTCTAAATGGAAATTTTTTAAAGCTGTGTTTTGAAAAGTTGACGAAATAAATTCGCTGTTTTCGATACTAACTGAACTTAGTTTAGCATCGGCAAAATTAAGGTATTTAGTTAGACATGATTTAAAAGAAATGTCTCTAAGAGAAGCGTCTATAAATGAAGTTCCAAGCATCTTACAGTTTTCAAAGGAAACGCGATTTAAAAAGCAATTATCAAAGCGAATATTAGATAGGTCGCAGTTTTTTAAAATGACATCGACAAAATCTAAGTGGTCGGCTTCAAAATTAGAAAAATCTATATTTTCAAAAATGCACTTTTCGAAAGTGACACCTTTTAGGCATACATGTTTATTTGAATTAACGAATTTACCGTTATAAACATTTTCATCTTCATAGTTTTGCAAATCTTTAATAATCGTTCCCACAATTTGGGGAATTGCTATTTTCATGAGTTTAATCACCTCTTTTATTTTGTTTTATCTTTTTGCATAATAAAGTTTATAAAAGGTATATGACTTTTATATTGGTACGACACCCAACAATCTATGAGCATCAACTCGGGAGAATCGCTTATCAATCGAGTAAACTTTTCTTCGGTCATATCGTTAAAATAGCGGTCTTCTTTCATACGAGTGCCTTCCCCCAATTTAAAGCTAATATAAAAGTAACCTTTATTTTTTAAACTTTTTGAACATAAAGAGATACTCTTTTTTAGGTCTTCATCATTTAGGTGTAATAGCGAGGCACAAGCAAAGATGGCATCAAAGTGTTCTTCAAAATCGATTTCGAGGAAGTTTTTTTGTATGACAGGAAGTCCAGTCAACTTTTTTGTTAGTTCACACATCTTAGAAGAGCCATCGAGAGCGGTCACTTTAAATCCCCTTTTTTGAAAGTAAATTGAATCTCTTCCAGAGCCGCAACCTAAATCTAAAATGTGAGCTTTTGGAGGAAGATATTCTAGAAATTTTTCACGAGGTGTGAATTCTATATCTTCTACAAAGTCGACATTCCAAGTTTTTTCGTAGCTTTCCCATACTCTATCATAATATGCAATCGTGTCTTCAATGTATTTTTTCATCTTTTAGGTTACCTCTTTTTTATATCATCAAGTAAGTATGCGTTGCTGGGGTTAATAGCCGCTACGGGAGTATAAATAAGCCAGTCGGTCACATCTTTTTTCGTAAACCATGCTTCATATCCTGTATGAATATCAGGAATATCGTAAGGCTCTTGCGTCAGTTTAGCTTTGAACTTTTCCCCTTTGCATTCCAAAAGTTTAAACCATATATGTTCAAATTTGCCTTTCTCTTTTAATGGAAGACCTATTTTTAATAAAACTGTGTTACCTTCTTTAGAGTAGTTTTCTAAGACATAATTAAATCTTTCAATCGCCAAATCTTTCATTCTGAATGTTTCTTCGTCACTAAAGAAGAATAGCGGATTATCGCCCCAGAGGTTATCATAATCGGATACCTTACTAAGTTTTCCTTCTTTTTCATCTTCTTCACTTTTATAGAGAAAAACGACGCTGGTCATGCTGTTATGTCCCATTTCGCGATCTTTCTCGCCGCCTAAATGCAATTTTTTATATTCTTGTATGCCTTCGGTCCAAGAGCGACAGGTGACGACAACAGGATAACCGTTTATTAACTCGCCGATATAGGCGCTTTCTGTGCGGGGATCTACAGGTGGCTTTTTATCTAGCACATACATGGCATATATAGACAATAGATTGTAATGGTTTTGAAAGTTTTCTTGGTCAGATTCTAATATTTCTAATTCGGTCATATGACATCTACATAGACCATGAGTATGTAGCCAAACTTTCGAATTTTTGCCTGTAACCGCCTGTATGGAGAACAAATCTTTGGAACTAGGAAGAACTTTAGAGTTTGCAGTTAATTCAACCCATTTAGCTGGCAACATCTTTTCAGCACTTTCGTCTAACACACCGATTAAATCTGGTACTAAAGCTAAAGCAAGCTTAAGTTCTAGTTGGTAAGATTTTTTGATATTTTTGGTAAAGTTCATATATATAGTTAGAGCGGTCTTGGCAGCCAAGATTTTCTTTGCAACTTCTTCTGTAAAAAGGAAGTTACGATTTAAATAGTAGTCTGGTACCGAAATGCCCCCAACGAATAGACCAACCTCATAATCTTCTTTTTCGTAAGTCAGTTTTATAGTGATGTGGCCTTCTATATCGTAGGATGTGTCAGTTATTTTTAGGCCTTTTATAGTAGAAATTCTATCCAGTGCTCCATCAACCAAATTTTTATTCTCATCATTAGGAATTATCATTATATATGATTGTTCTTCCCAATAATATAGAGGACTTTCTTTCAAGTGTTTCTTCATGGTATTCTCCTTTTATTTGTATTGTGAGAATATTATATCATAAATATCCTTTTTAACCAAAAATGTCGTTTATTTTGTCGGTGAAATATTATAGAACAGAGTAATTTTTGGAGCAAAAAAATAAAAACCTTATAAATAAAGGTTTTTGAATGTCATAAATGGTGCACCCAGAGGGAGTCGAACCCCCAACCTCTAGATCCGTAGTCTAGCGCTCTATCCAATTGAGCTATGAGTGCATAATATTGCTGGAAACAACAATATTATAACATAGTTTTATTTTATTGCAAGCAATTTTAATCCATATTTTCTAATTCAGTCATTATATTTGGTACCATCTGTTTTTTTCGAGAAATAACTCCCGGAAGATAATATCCTTCGTGCATATCGCTTTTATCATAAGCAAGAGCCATTATCCTTTCAGCATTACTCGAGTATAGGACATAAGAGCCGTTTTCTACTATATCTGTGACAAAGAGCGCTATAAGTTTAAAACCTTTAATCTTACATGTTTTATCTATGAAATCGATATATTCGTCTTTTCTATTTAATATACCTTCATAATTTAAAGTGAATATTTGACTAATGCCAAAGTTCATATCGTTGGCTGTATATTCTTTATGATCATAGAAAACCACTTCATCAACTGATAAATCGTCGATATTTGAACCTGCTTTTAGCATTTCCATTCCGTATGTTTCACAGTTGACTTCGGCTATGAGGCTCAACTCTTTGGCAATTTCTTTATCGCGTTCAGTTGTTGTTGGGCTTTTTAATATAAGAGTGTCAGAAAGAATTCCTGAGAGCATAATACCTGCGATGTTTTTAGGAATTTCTACTCCTGCTTCTTTATATAGAGAATAGATTATAGAGTTTGAACTTCCTAAAATCATATTTCTAAACGAAATAGGTGCGTTTGTCGTAAGGTTTCCAATGGCATGGTGGTCGACGATCTCTAAAATAATCGCTTCGTTTAATCCATCGACACTCTGTTTGATGTCATTGTGGTCGACGAGAATAACTTTTTTACGGTCATAAGAATTAACATCTATTAGTCGCAGTAAGCCTCCACAGTTGCCATGTTTATCGACAATCGGATAGTTCGTGTGCTTTAGTTTATTAGAAATCTCAAAAAAGTCTGTAAGATAGTCTTTTAATTCGAACGTGACAGGTTTTTCATTACGTACGATGTTCTTGACATAATTTGATAGACCGATGAGCTTCGAAGTTTCAAAACTGTGCTTATCCGTACTTATGACATTTATATGGTTTGCTTTGGCTGCTTTAAATTCTTCTGCTGTCAAAGTCTGTCCGCCGACCAAAATTATCAACTTCACTCGGCGATTGATACAGTAGTCTACGACATACTTTCTTGCTCCTACTATGACTATAGTGTTTTCACCGATAGCAGCGTCGGCAAGTATTATTTCACTTGAGAAAGTTGTCGCCATTATCTGGCCTTTTATCTCATCTGTAAATCTTAAGACTTCTCGTCCATCTAGAACTTTTAATATATTATCATAAGAAGCGTTTAGTAAATCGAAGTCTCCGCGTATCGAATCAGTGGCTATCTCTTTAAGGGATACGTATCCGATAAACTTTTTCTTATCTCTTACGACTGGCAGGCCCGTAATGCTGTTGTCGACCATATACGTATAGGCTTCATAGATAGAAGCGTTTTCATTTATCATTATGTCTCGTCGAAAAGGCACATCTTCTATTTGGACT
>CAZLNI010000059.1:0-7578 GCA_964560995.1 uncultured Muribaculaceae bacterium | reverse complement strand
ACATATTTGGCATCACCAGTATTTGAAGTATTCCATGCTATACCAGTTAAGGCTAATCTTCCTGTATTTGATACGCCATTAGCATAGGACTGTGTTCCATCAAATATTATTCTAAGACTCCCATCTCCATTTAACCTAATTATTCTCCAATACATATCTTGTCCAGATTTATTTTTACCAAACTTAACATAGTTGTTCTCTACTGCTCCCCTATAGTAATAACTTGTACCATAGTCATCTTCCATCTCGAAGATGCCTTCATCTGTCGTAGCTATGGTAGCAAAAGAATCTTTTATGCCGTTTGAAGCCATCATTATCCTATTTGGTACTGAATCTTTAAGTACTTCTCCATCGAAGTATATATCTAATGATATTACTGAACCTGCTATCTCATTTGGTGCCCCTGTCGTCGTCGTTTCTTTATTATCCAAGAAAAATTGTAGATAATGTTCTTCGCTTTCTCCTGCTTTCAGTACCCCTTTTAATATGACGAACTTCTCTCCACTTTGTTTCTCTGTTAAATTTTTGACTGTGGTTCCATCTAACTTATAGTTTATATATTGGTAATGGTCACTCGCTATTCTCTTGTACTCATTATACTCTGTCGTACTCGCTAATAAAGTGTCTGTCGCGTCTTTCAAATATACCTCATAACTAATGTTATAAGTTCCATTGTTTGCTATAGTAAAAGTATATCTTTTCGTGTCATCAGTAATTGACTCAGATGACTCTGGATATAAGTCGCTTACTACTATTCCACCTTCGATACTTGTTATACTCGGATCCAAAGTTCCTACCTGAATCTTTTGGTTAGTGGTATTCTTTCTATCTATTTGGAATATCGAATAAGATACCCCGCCCATCAATAATACCACTGCCACTACTGAGAGCACTGTCAATGTCATATGTGATTTTATTACTTTATTTAAAGCTTTGTCCATTCTATCACTCTTCTCTATTATCTACATTATACAAGAAAATCGTTCTCATTTCAATAAAAAAGGGTGGCACATAAAGTGTCATCCTTTTAAGGTGTAAGCCTATTTGGACCACGGAATAAAAATTCTGTCTCTTTTAAACTTGGTAAGCCCAAGAGTAGCATAGTCAATCTATCTACGCCTAAACCGAATCCACCGTGTGGTGGGCAACCATATTTGAAGAATTCCAAATAGAATTCGACATCTTTACTGAGTCCCTTTTCTTCTGCCTGTTTCTTTAAGATATCAAAGCGGTGTTCTCTTTGAGCTCCCGTCGTTATCTCGACACCTCTCCACAATAAGTCGTATCCAAGAGGCATGCCGTTTTCATCTCTCATGTGGTAGAACGCTCTCTTATCTGGTTTGAAGTCAGTTATAAAGATGAACTCTGAACCGAATTCTTCCATCGCATAACGGCAAGCTAGCTTTTCAGCTTCGCTCGTCAAATCGGTTTTTTCGCTCTCTGGCACAGTATATCCATAACGCTTTTCGATTTCCTTATAGACATCTTCTAATTTCACGCGTGGGAAAGCTTTATTTGGAATAACTATAGGCTTTTCAAAAACCGTCGCAATTTCTTCCCCATAACGCTCTTCAACTTTTTTAAGGGAGTGCACGAGCAATTTTTCTTCGAAATTCATGACATCTTCGTACGAATCGATATAGCTCATCTCGACATCGAAACCAGTGAATTCTGTGCTGTGTCTATTCGTAAAAGACTTCTCTGCTCTAAATACTGGTCCTACTTCGAATATGCGGTCAAAACCTGCTGCCATTGCCATCTGCTTATAAAATTGTGGTGATTGAGCCAAGTAGGCTTTTCCATCGAAATATTTTACTTCAAAGACGTCTGAACCAGATTCACTAGCTGTGGCAATCGTCTTAGGCGTATGTATCTCGGTAAAATCGTTTGTGTACATGAACTCTCTCATCGCTTCGACCATAGCGCTTTGCACTTTAAATATCAAAGTATTCTTGTTGCTACGAAGATCTACCCAGCGATAGTCTAGTCTAGAATCGATTTCTGCCCCTTCGTCTATTGGACTAGGAGCCGCGATAGACTCGATTTTTATAGAAGATGGAATAAACTCGCACCCTCCATTTTTTACGTACTCACTCTTGACCATCTTTCCTTCGATTGTGACGACAGAGCCAACTGTACACTTGAGTACGTCTTCTACTAAGCTAGCCTGTTCTTCTTTAGAGAAAGATACTTGAATCTCTCCAGTAAAGTCTTTAAGCATCAAGAATACCATATATTTAGTATCTCTAATCTTCGTCACGAAGCCCGCTACTTTAGTTTGTTCGTTTTCATTTAATCTTTTTATTAGTGTTCTTTCCATAATTTATTTCCTCCTCTATGACACTTCGCATGTCGTTATAGTCTTCTCCCTGTTCCACGACTAAATCGAAATCTTTAAACGTCGCTTCCTTCGTCTTTTCGTCCATGTCTGAAGCGACAAACGCCACCTTCAATACATGTTCATGCTCACCCTCATCGACCATCGCTAAATCGCTCGGTTGGTCACCCAACAAAAGAACGTTGCTTCTACCTTCCAGTCTTTTCTTAATCTCCTCTGGTAAAGAAACTTCGTTTTTATTGAGACTGTGGATTATATCTCCTTCCACGCCCGATGCTTTCCCTTCTGTAAAAGTAATCTTATTGCTGCTTATGTAAATATTGGGAAATAAGCACCCGTTGTTCCTTAAGAAACACTCTATAAAGTTTCCAATACCTGCGCTTATTATTATGACAGGAACGCCTTTCTCATATAAAAACTCTAAAAACTCTTTCGCTCCAGGTCTAAATTCCATAATTCTAAGGTCTCTCACCGCTTTTTCGAATAATTCTTCACTTATTCCGTATTTTATAAACAAATTTATGTGCAACTGAAACCACTCTTTAACTTTCTTGGATTTCTCATCAAAAGGCATGTTTGGATCGATTTCGATAGGCCTATATATTTCATATAGAGCATTTCTCTCGTCGGCATATTCGCGAGGCACCAAATCGCTCGATGCCAAAATAGACCACGACGTTTTACTGCTTCCGTTCGTAATCGTTCGATCGAAGTCGGCAACGACATACCAATCGCTATAATCACTGATATTTAAGTTTTCGCTATTCTTAATCATAATATCCTCTTTCCTATATGAACGCCAGTTCGTCTACTAGATTGTCGATTTTTACAGTCTTTACCTCTTTGGTGACCATATCTACTAATTTCACTTGATATTTAGCTATATCATCTTTATCGAATGTTATTAAAAATGAAGCGCGAATGTCGTCCTTTGTAACTTGCTTCAAGGAATAATCTATTTCGATTTTGAATCCCGCCACTTTCAAATTTGAACCGATGACGAATGCGTCGTCCAATACTTCTTCCGACAAAGGTGAAACATAAGCATCTAACGGCACTTCTTTTTCGTTATAGTCAAAACCGCTTACCAAGAGACTCATATCGATAAAGAAGTATATAAATCCTTCTTCTTTGATACCTCCTTCGATTACGGTCTTATCGCCTATCGTTATAGTAAAGCCTTCATCATGTCCTTTTTTATCTATAGTCGTCTTAATATCTAAAGTGTTAAGATTTGACTCGATAAAGCTACAATCTTTGCCAAATAAATGTACACACAAATCGTCTATTCCCAATATACTGCCGAGCTGGTAGCACATATCTATCGTTTCACACAACGCATAATCGGAATCGTTTGTTCTAAATCCGCCGACTATTAGACTTTTTCTATCCTGCTCTATAGCATTATAAAAATATAATCTCTTCTCTTTACCTTCGAAAGCTTGTTTTATTAAACTGATATAATCCTCTTTACTAGTAATTAATGCCGAATAAATCGGTTCATAATTATTTAACTCACAAAGGCCTTTATAGATGTCCAAGACGTATTCATATTTTCTCATCTCATTGCCCATCATTTTCATAAAACATTTCCTCCTTTAAACAAAAAAAACTATTCTTCCATAGGGACGGACTCTAAGTCCGCGGTGCCACCCTATTTCACAATAGTAATTGTACTCTCATATAACCTTTATCGGGGTGTGTCCGTCGACGATTTTACAAAGTGTCTTCCTACATGTTCATCTTGTAAACTTTTCACCATCCGTTTACTCTCTTATAAAGTTCACATATAGTACTCCTCTTCTCGTCGAAATACACTTATAGTTTAGTCTATAAATGTCCTGTTGTCAATAATAACTCATCACAAATTAGCTTTCGCCTGCGTCTTTATAAGTTTGGCATGGATAACTGTTTTAGAAGTGTTCGTATAGCAGGTCGAAAGAGTAAGTATCTTATCCTCATTAGTTACAGTCGTTCCAAAATCGACTTGACTTCGATCGCCGATGAGTTTTAAAAATTCGCTAAATTCATCTTTAGAGTCGAATTCGTTTTGTAAGTAATCAGATGTCGTCGGTATAGTATAAGCCGAAAACATCTGAAATACGAAATTTGTTTCCTTCGTCGAAATATAAATGTAATGGTTATTCTTTTCTTTATTCCAATCGCTATCCAAAACTTTTTTAAGAGCTCCGAACATCATATAGTTGCGGCGGTTGTGACCATAGACGATTGTATTATCTTTAAGATTTACCCAATCGTCTCGATAATCGCCAAATATCCAGCCCGCTGAGTTAAAAGATTTGTCGAACGAGTGACTCAAGTAAAAATCGTTATCTACTGTTTGTACGATTGGAGCATCTATGCCGAGTCCTTCAATCTTGATATAGGCAACCGTATCTGGATTGACTTTTAAAAGTTCTGTAAAATCGACCTCTAAAAACTCATCTTTTTTATCATTTTCTTTTTTCTCTTCATCTTTCTTCTCTTCGCTTTCGACTGTCCTTTGAACTACCAATCCTTGAATATCATCCAATTGTTTAGAACTATCTTCATTTTCGTAATTCCAGAAATTTAATCTAGTTGTACAATAGACTGCCATAAGAACGAAGACACCTAGAAATAGAAAATTTAAGACTTTTTTCTTAGATTTTATATTTTTTTTAGGAGGAACTTTTACTTCGCGTGAACTTTCTACTACTTTTTCTTCTTTTGAAACAAAAGTACTCCTTTTTGTATGAGTTTTCATAATAGGAAGTTCGGCTTCTAAGATGTCTTCATTACATGTATCTACCCTTCTTTTGACGAGAGGTCTTCTTTTTAGAGCCATCTTTTTAGAAGCTTGGTTATTACTTAATTTTGGTAAATCGGCTTCTTTATCATCAAAGCTATATATTTCTTGAAGTTTTCTTGATTCTTCCTCGTTTTTCATCTCGGCTGTTCCTCCTCTCATAATTTAAAAGGTAATAAATACACTTTATTACCTTACCAATCATCGTTATAAATTAAAGTGATTTAGTCTAAATTCTTCTTTAGCACTAAGCCGGCAGCACCAACACTTATACCAGCAAGAACTGCGTAAGCGGAAATGCCATCGAAAGTTTGTGGATTGTCAATTTCTGGATCTTTTTCATCTGGTTTTTCTGGATTTGTTGGTTCTTTTGGATCTTCTGGTTCAGATGGATCAGTTGGGTCAGATGGGCTAGTAGGATCTTCTGGTTCACTAGGCTCTTCATATTTGCTTACAGCACTATTATTAGGAACTGCTACTTCTTTTTCTTCGCCATCGACTGTAGTGTAAACTTTTATCTCTTCACCAGATTTATTTTCGATTACTGCCCCTTCCTCAAAAGTTATCTTACCTTCGGTTACAGCAATACCTGCAGGTACTTCTAAAGTTATTCCACTTGGAACTGTAATCTCTTCAGTTAAATTCTCATTTAACTTAAGGGTAGAACCATCAGCCAAATACTTTAATGCTTCAATTGGAGCCGTAACTACTCCGTCGATATTTAAAGTGACATCTTCTCTGGTAGTATCTTTACGAACGAATCCACCATCAGATATGATAGTATTTTCACCTTCGAATGATACGTTAGTTGCAAGACCATGTTCTTCAGAATAATCATCGTATTTGCCAAGAAGAATTGGCCAATAACCTTCGACTGTAGAGCCTTTTACTAAGACGCTTGCTCCAAAATTACCATCTTTGGCATCGGCATAACTCATAGTGAATATAGCAGCGCCATTTGGAACAGAAGCAGCTTTAATAGTAGAATTATCTATCGTAGCGGCACCATAATTTAGTATCGTTCCAGCCGTACCAGACTGCGAACTTATCGTTGAATTCTTAATATTGAGTGTCGTTCCTTCTTCTGCTTTAACGGCAGTCCAATATGCATCGACTTTGACATTATCGACATTTAATGAACCATAACTGCGGATACAAGAAGATGATTTCTTCTCAGGTTTTTCACCGGCTTCAACCGCAGCTTCTTTTCCACATACAACTGTTCCGTTTTTGATAGTTAATTCTCTTGGTCCAGCGACATTGATTAGATATCCATATCTGACACCTCTCGTCAAAGTGTGACCATTCAAATCGATTGTTTTGATATTATCTCCGATTACCCAAGAATTGTCGAGGATAACATCACCTTGTAAAGTGACTACTCCATTCTCATCTGGTATAAGTTCAGTTGATGATAAAGCTTGTGTTTTCATTGGATTAAGAGTGCAAGCCACTGCGGCAATTCCTACTAATCCCAGTTTTGTAGTTTTTTTCATTTTCTACTTCCTCCTTTTTATTTTTGTGGACTCTTTACCACTTGTCGAACTCAGTATAACACACCCCCATATTGCTTTACAACACAAAATGCAAAGTAATATGTCAAATTATGTCTAATTATACAAAATATGTACAAAATATGTAGACAGCTAATGTCCAACAAAAAAAGACGGCTATTTAGCTCATCTCTACGTTATACTTACAGCAAGCCTTTATAATACTTCCAAGAAAGTACTCTAAATGCTGCTCTATTTAAAACTTCTTCATTTACACTTTTATTTGCAATACTCGTCCTAATCTGATTAAAAGTCGTCGCCGAATCGCTCGTTATTATCAAATCGTTCCCAGCCGCAATTGCCTTACCTCCTATGTTCGTGACATTTTTCATGGCACCCATGCTTATATCATCTGTCACAATCACTCCTGTAAATTTAAGATCGTTTCTCAACAAAGCGTGTACTTTAGAGGAAATCGACGATTCGTTACCCGCATCGATACTTTCGACTATATTGTGGCTTACCATAACAGCTTCTGCTCCTGCATTTATCCCTGCTTTAAAAGGTGGAATATCTTCTTTCATGATATCGTCATAACTTTTCTTTGAAGTCGAACTTCCTTTATGGGTATCCAAGTTACTTCCATAGCCTGGAAAATGTTTAAGAGTATAAGACACTCCCGTACCTTTGCTCACGCCTATAACTGTGCTGGCATAAGTAGATACCATATCGGTACCTAGTCCTAAAGTCCTCTTATATATATAGGCGGTAGGGTCTTCACTCACATCGACGACTGGAGCAAAGTTAAGATTTAATCCAAGCTCCTTTAAAATGCGACTCTTATTTCGCGTATCAGCCGCGATTGAATCGAATCCACCCTCCTTATATAACTCTTGTGAAGATTTAAAAGGATTAGCTGTTAGAGAAGTGTTACTGCTCAGTCTAGATACAGTTCCTCC
>CAZLNI010000058.1:6934-7684 GCA_964560995.1 uncultured Muribaculaceae bacterium | reverse complement strand
ACAATCCATATGTTTGAGGTAATCTATCTATTTGCATACTATGTTCCATAAAACACTTTACTTCTTCAATACTGTAACCTTCGCTTTTACCCCACCAATTATACATCCAGTTAGTTGTTTTATCTAATACTTTTTTATTAGCATTTACTAATTTTTTAAATTCTATTTTTTCCAATTTTCACACCTCAATCATTAATAACGCATTATAATCTATATTAATCTTCAAAATAATCGTATGACAATCCTCAGTTATTTATCTAGCTTATTATTTTTACTTTCTATCCTCTAAAACTTTTATTTCTATTCCAACAACTCCATATTTATCCTGTTCTTCTTTAGAATAATATTTTTCCATATCTGTAGGATCAGCAATATCTTCTTCATCATATCCCATTGAAACTCTATCAAAATGCATATATAACTCTTCAAAATTTGGATATATATATAATTGCCTCACCTCAACCACAATAGTTTCTAAGGTTGTCCAATCTGTAAATTCGATTAAATCTCC
Organism: uncultured Muribaculaceae bacterium; assembly: GCA_964560995.1. Lineage (GTDB taxonomy): Bacteria > Bacillota_I > Bacilli_A > RF39 > UBA660 > RUG11867. The sequence goes on along the minus strand of CAZLNI010000058.1, from coordinate 7,173 downwards.
TATTTTTAACAATCTTCTCTTTTCATCAAATAAACGCAACTCTATAGTCTTAGTCCCGATTTTAATACGTTTAAATTGGTCACTATTTAAATTCATTTTATGTGTCATGTTATACCTCTAAAATTCATATTTTTTTAATTTTCATAGTCATAATCCCACAAACCTAATTTGCCATTTACCTCAACTGGTTTTATTTTTTCAACATTTTCTAATTTAAATCCATAACCGTCCCAGTCGTC
>CAZLNI010000058.1:0-6924 GCA_964560995.1 uncultured Muribaculaceae bacterium | reverse complement strand
TTAATCCTCTATAAACAACAGGATCTTTTTTACTCATTTTTTGTGCAAATTCTTCATCCACGTATACGCAATCTGTAATAGTTGCCTTCGCGATTATCTGTCCGACTGGATATTCTAAATTTAAATATTTAAACCTATTCATTGCCTCTTTGTCTATGCCTTTGCCTGCATGAATAAGTATATCTCCACGATATTTAGTTTTCCAAGTTCTAAATTCATACTCTTTATATCCTTCTGCTATTAATGTCGCCCATGGTTGTTTTATCGTTATTACTTTCATTTTTCTCTCCTCTATCGATATCATTATTAATGCTATAAAATTGTCTGTAATCGCCAAATCTTATTTTTATTGTTTCGACCGGTTCTATGTTATTGTGGCTTTTGTATTGAATAGACCTACCATGATGTTCATAAGACTCATCGTATGGAACTACGTAAATATACCCTTCCATATTATCATCGACATTTACATTAGACATATTTAATATAAGTGTTCCACTATCAGCATCTCTTCCTATTTCAAAACTATAGTCTCGTCCATCACTTATTTCTTTAATTTTATCTTTAAACGCGTATGCAGATGCAATTATAAAACTGGAAGTTAGAAATACTGCTAAATCTTCATTCTCGATAATACCATGTGAATCATGTGATTGTCTCATTTCTAACTCACTCAGTAGCATCGGACTCCCATGAAACAAATATTTAGGGTTATTTAAATCATTATTCATATATTCTTCTAACATATTTTCCTCCAGAAATAATTCTTTATGCTTTTTAATTTTATTTATCGTAAGATTAATATTATTTTCAAATCTACTTTTACTCCAATCATATTTGTAGGGAATTTTTAGGTCATTTGCAATTTCAATTCTCATAATTTGCCTTATAGGTTTAAACATAGTAGTTAGATATTTTTGGTTATTTGAACCAATATAAAAAATATAATTCTTTCTATTATTCATATCTGTAATCTTACTAATTTTCTTAAAATTCATTTTTCTTATCAAACGCTCTTCGTTTTTATAACGGTGATTTACAATATGAGTATGTGCATGTGAAATACTATTTGCCCTATTTTGACTCTCTATATCTGGTGAACCATGTTCAAAAACAATCGGATATTTTGTATAGATAGATTTAAAAATTTTTCTATATTTGTTAATTATAGTTTCATATTCACTCATTTCCTCGATAGCTAATTCTGACATAGAATGAATATGTCTCTTACTAATTATTAATATATATCCTTCAACTATCGAACCAATTGCAGGAATTACATAAAAACTTTGAGTCTCATCTAAAACTGTATTTTCCAATTTCGATTTATCCAAGTCGCAAAAAGGACATTTTAGCATAATTGCTTCACCACCATAACTTTATTTAAATGTGCTAATTATTTTTAAGATTTTGTCTTACATAATGATAAAAATATCCTTCTAGCTCGCACTCTAATATGTGGTTTATAGAGCTATAAAGTTGTTCATATAGTGTGCTTGCTAATTTCCAAACTTTACCCAATTTCATACTCTTACCGATTACTTCATCATAGTACCTTTCTTTTTCGATAACATCCCAGTCGATAAAACTATATTTCTTTTTTAATTCTTTAGATACTTTTTTTAAGCTTTTTTCTATATCCTCCATAAGTTCGATAAGTAAGACCATTTCTAATCTATCATAAAAATATTCTGCAGTCTTATTTTTCGTCATTATATTTAATTCGTATAATTTTATGCTGATGTTTTCAATCTCTTTTAAGTCTTGTTCATTCATATTTTTCTTTTCTCTCCTTATTCGAATCTTCTATTCATTATTCATGTTCTTCTCAACTTTCTTTATTAAGCTGTCGAGCTCCCCATAATTGTTTACGATAATCAGCTTATCATAATGTTTTTCTAGAACAGGTTTCAACTTTTCGATCTTTTTTGAGTACCTATTTTCAATCCAATCTCTCATGTTATTAGGAATCTTCGAAGTATTACAGTGCAATCTTTTTTCTTTTAAAGAACGCACTTTTTTCTCTCTGTTTTCGTAATTTTCAATACATTTCTCCACAGTCGAATCAAAAAAAACTAATATATCAGCCTGCTCCAAACGAGAATCAATCCAATCTAAAGCATTACCTTCAATTATCCATTTCTCTTTTTCTAAAATATTTTCATAATCATTTAAAAACTTATTATCATCTTTTACACCATTTTGGCTATATTTCCAGCGAATCTCATCTAGAGAATAAAGCTCAATATCGAGCATTTTGCTCAAGTAATCTCCGAATGTCGATTTTCCCGTCGCTGGCCAACCGAATATTGCAATCTTTTTTGCAAGTAACAAATTATTTATAAAATCCATTATTATATCTCCATTATTATACTTTTATTCTAAAAACTCCTTATAAGTGTATAAATTGCCATTTTTAGCCCAATCATAAAGCTTATCTATTTTTTTATAATAATTCTCAAGTTTTACTCGCCTTAACATCGCCTCTTGTTTTAAAGGATACTTATCTGCAATATAAAAATATTCTATAGTTTGATCTAAAAAATCTATAGCCTTTCTAATACTATAGTTGTCGACAGTAGAATTTTTGTTTGGCTTATCTTTAAAATACAACATGCTTTCGGCTTTGCACATTAACTCTAAAGTAAAACTGATATCTTCATGCGCACTGCGCTCCTTATACCTTATATCGTTGACTAAATCTCTTTTAAAGCATTTTAATGTACAACAAAAATATTTCGATTTATATATTAGTTCTGCTAGTGTCATCTCTTCATTTTCTTGAATAACTCTTTGTTCGCCTTGTTTATCTTCTATATATCTTACAAATACGATGTCTTCTCCATTTAAAGCTTTTTTAAGTTTAAATAATGTATTCTTCTCAGCAAAGAAATCGTCACTATCTAATAGAATAATATATTCTCCTTTAGCTATGTCTAAACCCTTATTTCTAGCGCCACCCGCACCAAGCCTATTTGATTTAAGCATAACGACATCATATTCATTAATATATCTTAAACTATTATCTGTACTTCCGTCGTCTATTACGATTACTTCATATTCTTCCCTACTTATAGTTTGCTTAAAAACGCTATTCAAGCATTCTTTTATTAATGTTCCCTTATTATAATTAGGTATTATAATAGAAAATTTTGGATTATTTTTTAAAATTTTTTTATTTTCCATGATCGCTCCTTTATTTTAACAGATTTCATCTACCAAAATATATTGTTTATATTGTTCACTATACGCTTCGATTGCATCATCGACATTTATCCAATAATAATTGGTCAATTTACCGTCGTATTCATAAATCTTCGTTTCCTCTAACTCACCGCCTAAGGCGCGAATTGTCTTATCAGAGCCAGTGTTGTCGACATCACAAATTAGTAATACCCTTTTCTCGCCCAGTTTTTGTTCTTCCAATAATGCCAAGTACAACGCAATCTTAGCATAACCTTTTCTGCGTTCAGTAGGTCTAATGCCATAACCGATATGAGAAGCCCAACTTTTTAGGTAATCTTCCGGAATATCATATCTGACATTTATCATCCCTACTATTTTATTGTCGTTTTCTCTTACTACAAAAAAGGTTTTAGAAGGACATCTATTTATTTGTTTTAAATAAGCTCTATCTTTTCTTTTTTCGAGTTCTAGTAACCACTCTTCATAAGACATATTATCTAAGCATCTATCCATACTTCCTGTACCGTTTAAATTAGAGCCATATTCAACATTTTCTTTTAAATAATCTAAAGCCTCTTCTTTTCTAGCGAGTGTAGGGACTTCTAAAAATAACCTCTCTTGCACTATTTCTTCTTTATTAAAATCGTTCATAAAATCTAAATTCCTTTTGTATTTTTTCTACTTCAATTCTTCTACGAGTTTATCTACCATCAACTCTCCTCTTTTTTCTATAAACTTTCTATAATCTTTGATATCTATAGATATGCCTTTTGGATGGTAATCGAAGTCGTTTCCTTCTCTCATCCACTCTTCTAAAGTCTTTTTCGATTTCTCTTGATTGGGAGCTTGAGCGATGAGTTGCAAATTCGCGAGCAAGTTCCTCTCCTCGCCATAGCCAGCCTTCGCTAAAAGAGCTTCGGAATGAAGGTGATCTTGATGGAAAGATCTTCCGAACTCGACATTTACATTCGGATATAGGATAGTTAACACCATAAAAGTGTATTTACCTTTTTTATACTTTAACCATTTTTGAACGACATCCTTATCGACTTTGAAATCTTTATCGCCAGTTAATGTCACACCACTAAATACTTTCAATTCGAAATCTTTGACGCCTTTCAAAGCATCTCTCGTCTTCGTCAAAGTCGTATTAGCTGATGCACCGAACAGTTTTTTAAGTTGAGCGACGATCAAGTACTTGCGTATCTCTTTCTTATTTTTTTTCTCCAACTTACCGCCGTTATAAACATAATAAATTATGGGAATAACTGCATTATATGAAGTGATATTATCACCAGCAAACCCTATTTGCAATAATAACTTCGCCGTCTTCGTAATCGCGTCGTCGATTTCGTTCCAGTTATCTTTTATCTTTGTCGAGATACTCTTAAATTTGCTTACTTCCATCTTTATCTCTTTACTAAAAAGATATAGCGCTGTTCTCATGATGAAATCTATATTAAAATAAAAACACTTAGTCGACTTATTTGTATTGACCCGTTTTAAAAACTCTTTTATGGTCTTTTTAGCTTCTGGCCATTCTAAGACGACATTAGAGAAGAGAAGATCGGTTTTCGATAACTCTGTCCCACCATTGTTCTTTCTTATAAACATCTCTAAAACCTCATTAAAAGGTCTCTCTCTTTCGATTGTATAAAAGTTTAGTATGCGTTTATTTTTGCTGTTTTTTTCTTCATTGATGGCATTCATAAGTAGTTTGAGCATCTCTTTAGCCTTTGCTTTTGTCTCTGCATCACCGAAAGTAAATTTGTCTAGTTCTGCCTTTATATCTGCAACGCCATCGAACTTGATGATGTTTCCTACTAAGAACCATTTGTTATCTTCGGAATTTTCTTCATATAAGGTACTTACTTCTCTTTCAGTAAAAAACTTAAATTCATACTTAGAAGTATCATCTTCCATCAAATCTCTTTCTCGCTCAACGAGATTTAAATAGAGATATTTCTTTCCTTTTTTAACGCAGTCGGTATAACTGCCTATTAGTCCGAGCACTAAAGATTGAATTCTTTGCTGACCATCTAATACAGCCAACATTTCTTTATCTCGTTTGACTGTACTTATAATTTCGTTAGCGGTATCCACATCACGTTCATATTCGGTTAAAAATTTATAAAACGAAATTCCTCCACTGTTGACCTCTTTTGCACCTATGTCCCAAATTAGCATCTCACCAATAGGATATTCTTGCATGAGCGAATCGAAAAGACCATAAATTTGATCTTTTCCCCAAACATAATTTCTCTGTATTGCAGGTAAGATGACATTGTTATCTTGTACTGCTAAAACTAAATCTTTAATCGTATTAATTTTCATATTTACGCCTCTTCTTTTCTATTTCTAAATAACAACGTAGTGAATCGGACTTTATTGTACGCATACCTGCCAATCTAAATGCCCAAAGTACTTTCCTGTTTTTTCTGTGTACCCATGCACATAATAGAGTGTTCTTTTCATCTAAATAATCTATTAAAGACATCAACGTTTTTATAGTGTTATATTCTTTTTCTATAAAAATTTCTTCAATACAATAGACACGCTGTATCCTCTTCGTTAAAAATATATACCCTATAACTTTGTCATCGCCTATTATAAATTTATATCTTTTTATCTGGTCGATTATTGAACTATCGATATAAGAGGCTATTTTTTTTCTCGTGTTAGGCCCATATGTTCCATAGTTCTTATAAATATAGTTTCTTTTATATTCTGCTAACTCTTTAGAATCATCTAATGAAGCATCTCTAATAGAACATTTAACACTTTTTTTCATTCGACACTTCCCCACTTAGTAAAAGGAAAAAACACGAAATTTGTTTTACCCATTATATCTTCTTTTTTGACACAGCCAAAAGTCCTAGAATCTATAGAATCTTCTCTATTATCTCCTAAAACATAGTATTCATCCTCCGCACAGTAATCGACAAAATCTTTTGTTTCTCCGTCGCCAAAGTTATTCTCGACGATACTGGAATTTATGTAAAGTTTGCTGTCTTTGTACTCGATATCTTCCTTAGGGAGACCGATTACCCTCTTTATGAGTTTTTCCTTTCCGCGCTTTATTACGATGATATCGAATCTTTTTATGTCGTCTTTAGCATACTTTTTCAAAATCATGAAATTACCATTATCTAAAGTAGGATACATCGACAGTCCATTAACACGAATAGGAGTAACCAAAAAAGTTCTTATCAATACGACGACTAATATAATAATAATATAGCCCATCAAATCTTTTATTTTTTCTTTCATAACAACACCATTCTTCTAGTCAAAATTATATCATAGTTTTCTTTTTTTGTCGTCTCTTTCCAAAATAAAATATATTGACAATTGCACTAAGCAAAAAAATTATTATTCTATAATCATTTCTGCATTTAAAAATGATGTGTAATTCTTTTTTGAATTTACACACCATGATATGTTTTTTTTGCTAATATTATTCTACTGCTTGATAACAAAATCCCGTAGTATTTTCGCCAATTAGGATACTTAGATTTACGGCAGATATCATGCTTGCCCATGCAAATAATGATTTTATTATAAATGATTGACGTTTCTATAGTTAAACGACTGTACCTTTTATGACATTTGAATTAGATGATTTTGTCGCAATCATATTATCTACCAAACTAGATGCATCAGAAGTATAGTTTACTGTAATTTTTGAACCAGATGTTGTTGCAGCAAGACTAAACATACCACTGTAATTTGTGCACT